>NZ_CP127407.1:4380000-4440463 GCF_030291075.1 Stenotrophomonas sp. 57 | reverse complement strand
CAGCAATAATCGTCCGGTGGCCGGGGCATGGACGCGACAAGGCGCCCGAACACAGGCCTGAAAGGGGGGAAATGGATGGCTCAGACTACCACCGAGCGCCCGCCTTCGGAATGCTTGTCCCCTACTTATTCACAAAAACATCCACAGCTATTGCACAGCCCGGTGAATTCGCGTAGCTGCCAGGGGTTGACTTGGGGCGGGGTACCTCTCTAGAATTTCCGGTTCTTTCCGTCCCATTCATACGAGAGGCCCCCAATGGCCACGAAGCGCACCTATCAGCCCAGCAACCTCAAGCGTAAGCGCGACCACGGCTTCCGTGCCCGTATGAAGACCGCTGACGGCCGCAAGATCCTGTCGCGTCGCCGCGCCAAGGGCCGCAAAGTCCTGAGCGCCTGATTGCCATGCCGCACATCGCGGCAGACGCAATCCCTTCGACAGTGAATACTGCAGACCCGCGCAAGCGATTCCCTCGCTCTGCGCGGGTTCGCACGCGTGCCGAATACTCAACGGTCTTCAACGGCGCCCGCCGTGTGTCCGATCCGCTGATGACCCTGCACTGGCTGCCGGCTGACCGGCCGGCCAGGCTGGGTCTGGCGGTTTCCCGCAAGGTTGATCCGAACGCCGTCGGGCGTAACCGGATCAAGCGCGTCCTGCGCGACATCCTGCGTCAGACACGTACCGACATCCAGCCAGGCGACTTCGTCGTCGTGGCTCGTAGTGCTGCGCGTTCCGCCAGCAACGACGAGATCCGCCAGGCCTTCCTGCGCCTGCTGCGTCGCCTGCGTGCATTGCCCGCGCCGGGCGTGGACGGCACAATGCCGCCGCCTGATGGCATCGCAACTCCTTCTTTGACCGAGCCGGCATCGCGTCCCGGCCCCGCCGAGCCTGTCCGCTGATGAACCAGACCCGCGTATTCCTCATTTTTGCCTGGCTGATGGTGGCCGTGCTGCTGTGGATGGAGTGGAGCCGTGAAAAGGCTGCTCCGACCCCGGCACCGACGACCACGTCGGCCCCGGCCGCCGCACAGAGTGTTCCGGGCGCGACCCCGGGCGCCATCCCCAGCGCGCAGGTGCCGGGTGCCCCGGGCCAGGCCGCTGCGCAGGCCCAGGCCAGCGCCACCCCGGCCAGCCAGCGCGTGACCGTCACCACCGACGTGCTGCGCCTGGTGCTGGACGGCGGCCGCGTGCTCGACGCCGAGCTGCTGCAGTTCCCGCAGACCAAGGACGAAGGCAGCCCGCCGGTCCGCCTGCTGACCGAAGACCCCGCGCATCCGTACAGCGCGATCAGTGGCTGGGCCAGCGAAGACAAGAACACCCCGGTCCCCGGCGCCGACGGCTTCAAGCTGGTCGGTGACACCCGGGACTTCGTGCTGGCCAAGGGCCAGAACGAGCTGCAGATCCCGTTCGTGTGGACCGCCGACAACGGTGTGACCATCAAGCGCACCCTGACCGTCTCGCGCAACGAGTACGCCGTGCGCTTCAAGGACGAAGTCAGCAACACCGGCGCGGCGCCGTGGAACGGCTACGTCTACCGCACCCTGGACCGCACCCCGACCATCCTGTCGCGGAGCATGACCAATCCGGATTCGTTCAGCTTCAACGGCGCCACCTGGTACGACAACGACAAGAAGTACCAGCGTCGTGCGTTCAAGGACTACCTGGAAGACGGCACGCTGAACCAGAACATCACCGGCGGCTGGCTGGCGATGCTGCAGCACCACTTCTTCACCGCCTGGATTCCGCAGAAGGACCAGACCGCCCACTACGTGCTGTCGCAGGTGGCCGGTCGTGACCTGATCGAAGCGCGTGGCCCGGCCTTCACCGTGGCCCCGGGCCAGTCCACCAGCACCGAGGCCCGCCTGTGGGTGGGCCCGAAGCTGGTGAACCAGATCGCCAAGGAAGACGTGCCGGGCCTGGACCGCGTGGTCGACTACAGCCGCTTCTCGATGATGGCGGTGATCGGCCAGGGTCTGTTCTGGGTGCTGAACCAGGTGCACAAGCTGGTCGGCAACTGGGGCTGGGCGATCGTGGGCCTGGTGGTGCTGCTGAAGCTGGTGCTGTATCCGCTGTCCGCCACGCAGTACAAGAGCGGTGCCAAGATGCGTCGCTTCCAGCCGCGCATCGCGCAGCTGAAGGAACGCTACGGCGATGACCGCCAGAAGTTCCAGACCGCGATGATGGAGCTGTACAAGAAGGAAAAGATCAATCCGATGGGCGGCTGCCTGCCGATCCTCATCCAGATGCCGATCTTCTTCGCCCTGTACTGGGTGCTGGTGGAATCGGTCGAACTGCGCCAGGCGCCCTGGTTCGGTTGGATCCAGGACCTGACCGCACGCGACCCGTACTTCATCCTGCCGGTGATCAACGTGGCAGTGATGTGGTTCACCCAGAAGCTGACCCCGGCACCGGGCATGGACCCGATGCAGCAGAAGATGATGCAGTTCATGCCGCTGGTGTTCGGCGTCATGATGGCCTTCATGCCGTCCGGCCTGGTCCTGTACTGGGTGGTCAACGGCGGCCTGGGCCTGCTGCAGCAGTGGTGGATGACCAAGCGCCATGGCGGCGAGCCGGTCCCGGCCACCACCGCGCCGGCCCCGGTCAAGAAGAAGTAATCCCGACCTGTAGAGTCGACTGTCAGTCGACTGTCAGTAGAGCAGTCGGCCAACAGTCGACCCTACTATCGGCCCAAACGACGCGAAAGCCCGCCGCAAGGCGGGCTTTTCGCATGCGGCGTTAGAATTCCCCGCACACCGTTCCTCCCATTACCGAGTCCGCCATGCCGCGTGCGTCGTCGTTCCGCCTGTTCCTGCCTTCGCTGCTGCTCACCCTGGTCGTTGCCGGCTGTGGTGACAATGACGCGAAGGCACCGGCGACCAGCGTCACCCAGCCGAGCGCGCAGGCGGCGGCGGCGGCCGATCCGGCCGCCGCACCGTTGCTGGCTGCGTTGCAGAAGCAGCTCGACGGCTACCGCCGGATCATCGTGCTGCTGGCTGACGAGGACCAGCAGTCGTCTGCCGACCGCGGCACCTCTACGCGTGTGGGCCAGCAGCTGTTCCACGATGGCCTGGAGCAGCGCACGGCGATCGCCGCGCAGTTCGACACGCTGTTGCGCGGTTCCAGTCCGCAGCGCTTCGCCACCCTCGGCACTGTGCTGGACTACATCGAGTCGGCGCCGGAACTGTTCGACGCCGATCGCCTCGCCTTCCGCGAAGTGCTGCGCGATCTGCACGAGCGCGTCGGCACCGACTCGTCGCTGCCGGCAGTGAAGCTGCACCAGCGCATCGGCGAGGACCTGGACGCGCTCGATGAGATCGAGCGCAACTACAACCAGGAACTGACCCGCATCTTCAGCCGCTTCGAACGCACCCGTGCCATCGAACTGAAGCGTGAGAAGTGGGACGACTACATCGCCCACCTGCACAAGGACTACCGCCGCGACGCGATCCTGCGCGACTACGGGGTGATCGAGCCGTACCCCATGTCGATGAAGGACAGCGACCGCGAGATCTTCGGCCGCGACCTGCCGCCGAAGACCGTGGTGCTGACCTTCGATGACGGCCCGCACAAGGCCTATACCGATGAAGTGGTGGCCATCCTCAAGCGCTACGACGTGCCGGGCGTGTTCTTCGAAGTGGGACGCAACCTGGGCAAGGTCGAAGCCGACGGCAAGGTTACCCTTGGACCGATGGCGAAGATCAGCCGCAGCCTGATGGAAGAGGGCTATGCGGTCGGCAACCACAGCCTGACCCACGCCCAGCTCTCGCGCACCACCGGTGATGCGCTGCGCCAGCAGGTGCTGGACACCGACACGTTGCTGAAGGATGTCGACAGCAAGCGCGCGCCGCTGTTCCGCTTCCCCTATGGCGCGCGCAACACCGAAGGCCTGCAGCTGCTCAACGAAGCCGGACTGAAGTCGATCATGTGGAACATCGATTCGATGGACTGGGCCGACCCGGTGCCGGAATCGATCGTGCAGCGCGTGCTCGACCAGGTGAACAAGGAACAGCGCGGCATCATCCTGTTCCACGACATCCACGACCGTGCGGTGAAGGCGCTGCCGCAGATCCTCGACCGGCTGATTGCCGATGGCTACCAGTTCGCAGGCTGGAACGGCCGCGACTTCACCGTCGCCCGCGCGCGGAAGGGTGACTCCAGCGCCGCCACCGTCACCACCGGCTACGAGAAGTCGTGGGCGATCGTGGTCGGCATCGACAATTACGCCAGGTGGCCAAAGCTGGAATACGCCAGCCACGATGCGCAGGCGGTGGCCGATACCCTGACCGGGCAGTTCGGCTTCCCGTCTTCGCAGGTGATCGTGCTGAAGAACGAGCAGGCCACACGCAACAACATCCTGGCCGCCTTCCACGACCGCCTGGCCGATGACCGCACCGGAAAGAACGACCGCGTGTTCGTGTTCTTCGCTGGCCATGGCGCCACCCGCCAGCTCGCCTCCGGACGCGACCTGGGCTACATCATTCCGGTGGATTCGGACCCGAAGGAGTTCGCCACCGACGCCATCGCGATGACCGACATCCAGAACATTGCCGAGAGCATGCAGGCCAAGCACGTGATGTTCGTGATGGATGCCTGCTACAGCGGCCTCGGCCTGACCCGTGGTGGCCCGTCGTCGTCCTCGTTCCTGCGCGAGAACGCACGTCGCAGCGCACGGCAGATGCTGACCGCCGGCGGCGCCGACCAGCAGGTGGCCGACGCCGGCCCGAACGGCCACTCGGTGTTCACCTGGGTGCTGCTGCAGGCGCTGGCCGGCAAGGGCGATCTCAACGGCGATGGCCTGATCACCGGTACCGAACTGGCCGCTTACGTGGCGCCGGCCGTCTCAGCCGTTTCGCACCAGACCCCGGCCTTCGGCAGCCTGCCGGGTTCGCAGGGCGGCGAGTTCGTGTTCCAGGTGCCCGACAGCCAGGAATTCCTCAACGCCGATACGCGCCAGCTGACTGCCGATGCGATCGCGCTGAACAACAAGGTGGATGCCGCCAGCGAAGCCAAGGGTGCCCAGGCGCCGGTGACCGTGGCCGATCTGCAGGGCGGCAAGGCCAAGCTGGTGGTGCCCACCGCCGGTCCGGCCTCCGACCGCCAGCGCGCACAGCAGGCCAATGACCGCGGCCTGCAGTTGTATCGCGAGAAACAGTACGACGAGGCGGCTGCGCAGTTCACCGAGGCACTGAAGCTGCGCCCGGACTTCGCCCAGGCCGCCAACAACCTCGGCTTCGTCTATTACCGCCAGCAGCGTTTCGCCGAAGCCGCGCGCTGGCTGGAGAACACGCTGAAGATCGACCCCTCGCGCGCCGTGGCCTATCTCAACCTGGGCGATGCCTACTTCAACGCCGGCGACAAGGCCAAGGCGAAGCAGGCCTACACCACCTATCTGGCGCTGCAGCCGCAGGGCAGTGGTGCCGCGCAGGCACGGGCGCAGCTGGAGAAACTCTGAGCCATGAATGATGCAATCCGCACCGATACCATCGTGGCCATCGCCAGTGCCCCCGGCGCGGGCGGTGTCGGCCTGCTGCGCCTGTCCGGCCCGCGTGCGGCCGCCATCGCCAATGAATTGGGTGCGCCCACGCTGCGCCCGCGCCACGCGCACTACGCACGCCTGCGCGACGCCGATGGCGAGGTCATCGACGATGGCATCGTGCTGTGGTTCCCGGCACCGAACAGCTTCACCGGCGAAGAGGTGGTGGAACTGCAGGGCCATGGCAGCCCGGTGCTGCTGCAGCAACTGGTCGCGCGCTGCATCGCGCTCGGTGCGCGCCAGGCGCGGCCGGGTGAGTTCAGTGAGCGCGCGTTCCTCAACGGCAAGCTCGACCTGGCCCAGGCCGAGGCCATCGCCGATCTGATCGCTGCGGGCGACAACCGCGCCGCGCGCGCGGCACGTCGCTCGCTGGATGGCGTGTTCTCGCGTCGCATCGACGCCGTGGTCGAGCAGCTGGTGCTGCTGCGCATCCATGTGGAAGCGGCCATCGACTTCGCCGACGAACCGCTGGATACCCTCGGCGGCGCGCAGGTACGGCGTGGCCTGGAACAGGCGCGCAGCGACCTGGCCCTGCTGCGCCGCGACGCTGAACGTGGCCGCCGCCTGCGCGATGGCCTGCATGCCGTGTTGATCGGTCCGCCGAATGCCGGCAAGAGCTCGCTGCTGAACGCACTGGCCGGCAGCGAACGCGCCATCGTCACCGACATCGCAGGCACCACCCGCGACACCCTGCGCGAGACCATCCGCCTGGACGGACTGGAGCTGACCCTGGTCGACACCGCCGGCCTGCGCGACGGCGGCGACGCCATCGAACGTGAAGGCATGCGCCGCGCCCATGTGGAAATCGAGCGGACCGACCTGGCCCTGATCGTGCTGGATGCGCGTGATCCTGCAGCCGGTGAAGCCGCGCTGGGGGATGCCGTGGCGGCGGTGCCGCACAAGGTCTACATCCACAACAAGTCGGACCTGCTGACGGCGTTGCCGGCGCTGGATGATCCGGACCGCGTGTTCGTTTCGGCCGCCACCGGCGCCGGCCTGGAAGACCTGCACGCGCGCCTGCGCGCGATTGCCTCGGCCGGGGCGGGCGAGCAGGTGGACGGCGAGTTTTCCGCACGAACGCGGCATGTGGATGCGATCGAACGCGCGCAGGAACACGCACAGCGCGCCGATGGCGAGCTGGCCCATGAGCATCTGGAACTGGCCGCCGAGGAGCTGCGGCTTGCCCATGATGCATTGGGCGAGATCACTGGGCAGATGAGCGCCGATGACCTGCTGGGAAGGATCTTCTCCAGTTTCTGCATCGGGAAGTAACTGTAGAGCCGAGCCCGTGCTCGGCTGTTCTACCCGTCAGCCGAGCATAGGCTCGGCTCTACAGGTGCAGGCTTCCCCCACCTGTCACATTGCCGCCGCATACTGACACCCATCACATACCGCTTGGGGAAGTCGCAGTGAAGTCGTGGGGTTGTGCGTTGCTGTTGTCGCTGGCCGTGGCACCATCGGTGGCCATGAGTGCTGAATCCTCCACCCCGGCCGCACCCAAGGTGTCGGTCTACGGCCACCGCGGCGCAAGCGCGCTGTTGCCGGAGCACACGCTGGCGGCCTACGCCCAGGCCATCGCCGACGGCGCCGACTACATCGAGCCGGACCTGGTGATGACCAGGGACGGGGTGATGGTGGCCCGCCACGAGAACGAGATCAGCGGCACCACCGACGTGGCCGCGCATCCGGAATTCGCCAGCCGCCGCACCAGCAAGGTCATCGACGGGCAGAAGGTCGACGGCTGGTTCACCGAAGACTTCACCCTGGCCGAGCTGAAGACCCTGTACGCACGCGAGCGCCTGCCGGAGCTGCGCAGCACCGCCTACGACGGCCAGTTCCGGATCGCCAGCCTGGACGAGATCCTGGCCTTCCTGGTGCAGCAGGCCGGCCGCGCCAACCGTGGCATCGGCCTGGTACCGGAGATCAAGCACCCGACCTACTTCCAGTCGATTGGCCTGCCGATGGAAGACAAGCTGCTGGCCGCACTGCGCGGCAACGCGTATACCAACGTCGGTCCGGTCACCATCCAGTCGTTCGAGACCGCCAACCTGCGTTACCTGCGCGGCAAGATCCCGCGTGGCAGCAACATCCGCCTGCTGCAGCTGTTGTGGAAGGGCGATACCCAGCCGGCCGACATCGCCAAGGCTGGTGGAAAGCTGACCTACGCGCAGATGATGACCCCGGCCGGGCTGAAGGACATCGCCACCTATGCCGACAGCATCGGCCCGGAGCTGCGCTCGATCATTCCGCTGGATGACAAGGGCGCACTGGGCACGCCAACCACGCTGGTGCGCGATGCGCACGCAGTGGGGCTGATGGTGATTCCGTACACCTTCCGACCGGAGAACCATTTCCAGGCCAGCAACCTGCGCAAGGGTGCCGACAACGCGCGCAACGCCGAAGGCTCGATCGCCGAAATGCGCGCCTACCTGGCGACCGGCATCGATGCGTTCTTCACCGATGATCCGGCGCTCGGTCGGCAGGCGGTGGATGGAATGGGCGCGGCGCGTAACGCGGCGGACTGACCCGCGCGGGTCCGCGTGCCCTGGTAGGTGCCAACCTTGGTTGGCACGCGACAACCGTGCCGACCAAGGTCGGCCACCACCGGGCCATGAAGACGCCGGATGGGGTGAGAGCCCCTTCGGGGGATCCGACCCCGTCTCCGATCAACCGCGCGGGTCGTCCGGGCGGCGGAACGGGATCACCACGTAGTCCTGCCCCTCGCGCGGCTGCCACAGCACCGGTACGCGATGCGGTGCCGGCGGCTCCAGCTCGTCGTCGGCCAGCGGCTCGACCTCGTCCTCTTCGTCTTCCCAGCTGTAGCGCTGGCGTGGCGGCAGTGGATCGGCGTTGCGGAACAGCAGCGCGGCGATGATTCCGGCGAAGGCGCCGCCCATGTGCGACTGCCAGGACACGCCGTCGGCATGCGGCAGGACGGTCATCAGCATACCGCCGTAGAACAGCATGCCGATCAGGCCGGTAGCGATCGCCGCGCGGTCGCGGCGCAGCAGGCCCAGGCTGGCCAGCAGGAACATCAGGCCATGGGTCACGCCACTGGCGCCCAGGTGCACGCTGCCGGGGTTGCCCAGCATCCACGCGCCCAGGCCCGAACCCAGCCACAGCAGGGGCAGCGCGCGTACGGTGGCTTTCGGATACACGCTGCCGGCCAGGGTGCCCAGGATCAGGATGGCGATGCTGTTGGCGGCGATATGCTCGACCGAGGCATGCAGCATCGGGCCACCGACCAGGCCGAGCAGGCCCTTCGCTTCCAATGGCGCCACGGCCCACGGCCGCCAGTCGAAGGTGCCCTGCAGGGCGAACACGGCCACCAGCACCAGCACCGCGGCCAGGCTGACATTGAACGCCCGCAGGATGCGCGAGCGGTCATTGCGGGGGGCCGGCATGTCGCCGGCGGGCAGGGGCGCGTTGTTGTCCATACCTCAGCAATGGCGGTGACTGGCACGAAACCAAGGCCACCGCAGCGGGAGAGTGGAAACGGCCGGCGGGACAATCCCACCGGCCGTGCCGTTCAACGGGTCAGGCTCAGGCCTGGCCTTCGCCTTCCTTCGGCGGGTACATCAGGCTCAGCACCACGGTGGCGGCGATGATCACCGCGACCACGCCCAGCGACACCGGGGTCGGGATCTTGAACAGGTCGATGATCATCATCTTGATGCCGATGAAGCCCAGCACCAGGGCCAGACCGTACGGCAGCAGGTGGAAGCGGTCGGCCATGCCGGCCAGCAGGAAGAACATCGCGCGCAGGCCCAGCACCGCGAACACGTTGGAGGTGAGCACGATGAACGGGTCAGTGGTGATCGCGAAGATCGCCGGGATGCTGTCCACGGCGAAGATCACGTCGGTGACTGCGATCAGGATCAGCACCGCGAACAGCGGGGTGAACCAGCGCACGCCGTCGCGCTTCACGCTCAGGGCGTTGCCGGCGTAGTCCGGCAGCAGGCGCAGGTGCTTGCGCATCCAGCGCAACGCCGGGTTGGTTTCCAGATCCGGCTCCTGGCCGGCGGCGAACCACATCTTCCAGCCGGTGAACAGCAGGAAGGCGCCGAACACGTAAAGCAGCCAATGGAACTGGCTGATCAGCACGCTGCCGGCGAAGATCATGATCGTACGCAGCACGATCGCGCCCAGGATGCCGATGATGAGCACCTTCTGGCGCTGCTCCTCCGGCACCGCGAAGTAGCTCATGATCATGAGGAAGACGAAGATGTTGTCGACCGCCAACGCCTTCTCGACCAGGTAGCCGGTCAGGAATTCGAGGCCGACCTTGTTGGCCACGACCTGACCGGCGGTCTCATTCAGGTAGTACCAGAGGCCGGCATTGAACAGCAGGGCCAGCGCGACCCAGCCGATGGACCACCACAGCGCCTCCTTGAAGGTGACCTTGTGCGGTCCACCATGGCGCATCAACACGAGGTCGACCAGCAGGGCGATGACCACCACCGCTGCGAAGCCGCCCCACAACCACACGTTACCGATCGTCTGCATTGGGAATGTCCGTTGGAAAGATGAATGCCAGGCCGGACGGCGAGGATCTGCAACGGAGGATCGGAAGGGGATCCAGGGACAGAGCTTCGCCAGTACGGCGAAGGTCTCGCTCGCAGTCCCAGTCGGCTGGAACTGCCGTTGCACCGGAGCCTGCGGGCTCGAAATGACGGCGACAACGTCTGGGAGCTACTCCCCTTCTGGCGCCGATTCTGCCGTCTGGGCGGGCTGCCGTCAAATGGGGCCCGGGCGGGGCCGGAACCCCAATGGAGTCAGAGCCCCTGCGGGGATCCGACCCCGGCGGCCGGTTTACAATAGGTGGATGAATACCCCCCTTCCGATTGTCCGCCTCAAGAATGCGTGGCGTTCCAGCCACCCGTGGATCTTCCAGAAACTGGTCGAGAAGCCGACCGTCCGGCCCAAGCCCGGTTCCATCGTCGACGTCGTCGGCATCGATGGTGAGTTCATTGGCCGCGGGTTCTACAACGGGCACTCGCGCATCGCCGTGCGCATCCTCGAAACCGATCAGAACGTGCCGGTCGATGCCGGCTGGTTCTCGCGCAAGATCGCCCAGGCGGTGTCGCTGCGCCGTGAGGTGCTCAAGCTCGATGCGGTCTCCGATGCCTGGCGCGTGGTGCACAGCGAAGGCGACGGCCTGTCCGGCCTGGTGGTCGACCGCTACGGCGACCTGGTGGTGGTCGAGTTCTTCGCCGCCGGCATGTTCCGCCACCGCGAGTGGATCTACGACGCGCTGCGCGAGCAGTTCCCGGGTTGCCGCTTCCACAGCTTCGCCGACGAGCACGTGCAGAAGCAGGAAAGCTTCGACTTCCATGGCAACACCACCACCGAAGCGTCGGTGATCACCGAGTACGGCATCAAGTTCCGCGCCGACCCGGCCGGTGCGCACAAGACCGGCTTCTTCGCCGACCAGCGCGAGAACCGCGAATGGCTGAGCCAGCAGGTGGAAGGCAAAAGCGTGCTGGACCTGTGCTGCAACACCGGCGGTTTCGCCGTGTACGCGGCGGCGCGCGGTGCCTCGGAAGTGGTTGGCATCGACATCGATGAAGACGTCATCCAGATCGCCAAGGGCAATTCGCGCCTGAACAACGTGCGCCCGAAGTTCGTCCAGTCCGACATCTTCCCGTGGCTGCGCGATGCCGCCAACCGCGGCGAGCAGTACGACGTGGTGATCCTGGACCCAGCGAAGATGACCCGCGACCGCGACCAGGTGATCACCGCGCTGAAGAAGTACCTGGACATGAACAAGCTGGCGCTGGGCGTGGTCAAGCCGGGTGGCCTGTTCGCTACGTTCTCCTGCACCGGCCTGGTGGCCGAGGACCAGTTCCTCGACATGCTGCGCCGCGCGGCCTATTTCTCCGGCCGCACGATCCAGATCCTGAAGGTGGCCGGCGCCGGTCCGGACCATCCGTTCATGGCCCACGTGCAGGAATCGCGTTACCTGAAGGCCGTGTTCTGCCGCGTGGTGGATTGACCGCGTGACCGCCGATCTCTGTAGAGCCGAGCCCACGCTCGGCTGATCGGCCTGGCAGCCGAGCATGGGCTCGGCTCTACACAACCAAGACCGCCCATGCGCAAAGCCGACCGCCTGTTCCAGCTGGTCAACCTGATCCGTGTGCGCCAGCCGGTGACCGCCGCCGTGCTGGCGGCGGAACTGGGCCTGTCGGTGCGCAGCATCTACCGCTACGTCGATGATCTGTCCGTGGCCGGCATCCCGCTCTATGGCGAGGCCGGCATCGGCTATCGCCTTGATCCCGGTTTCGAACTGCCGCCCCTGAGCCTGGATGCGGCAGAAGCCGAGGCACTGCAGCTGGCCGTGGAGATGCTGGCCTGCAGTGGCGCGGGCCACCTGCAACCTGCGGCGCGTTCGCTGCTGCACAAACTGCAGGCGGCCATGCCCACGCGTGCGACCAGCCCACGCACTGCCCGCGCGCTGCGCGCCATACCCGTGTCGCTGCCGTGCTGGCAGCCACTGCATACGGCCATCGCCGACGGCCGCAGTGTGCAGCTGCGATATCGCACGTTGCAGGGCGCATCGAGCGAGCGGACCGTGCACCCGCTTGGCCTGTTCCACTGGGGCCAGCACTGGACACTGGGCAGCTGGTGCGCGCTGCGCCAGGACTACCGCGATTTCCGCCTGGACCAGATCGAAGCCCTCGCCGAAGCAGAGGGGCTGGACCTGCCGGCGCAGGTCGGTCTGGAAGCCTATCTGCGCTACCAACAGCGGGCCTGGGCGCTGCGCGGCCACTGACACCCCGCTGGCAGCAGGGGCTGCGCAGACTGCGCGCTCCTCCCACAACGGGCATCTCCATGCACCCTGCTTCTTCCGTCCTCGAACTGGCCGTGTTCACCGTCAAACCGCACGCCCGTGCCGACATGCCGATGCTGCGTGAGCGGCTGCGCGCGGCCATCGCGCAGTTTCCCGGTCTGATCGACTACCAGCCGTTCTCGCCGATGGACGGCGACGACCGCTTCGTCGACATCGCCCACTGGAAGGACCTGGCCAGCGCGCAGGCGGCGGCACAGGCGTTCGCCGGTGGTGATGCGCGCTTTGCACCGTACATGGCCGCCATTGATGAGCTGCAGCTGATGCAGCACTTCCTGCCGGGTTGATCGACGCCTGGCACCCGTCTGTCAGTGCCGGGCTCATGCCCGGCCCTACAAAAAGGCCGGGCGCAGCGCTATGGTCGGGCTCTTCCCAATGCCGGTGAAAGCCCCATGCCATCGTTGCGTCAGCTGTCCGTCGTGCTTGCCCTGGCGCTGAGTGCGCCGCTGTCCGCCCACGCCATCGAGTTCAGCGCGCAGGAGCTGGCGCGGGCCAAGGCCCTGCAGCAACGCCTGGTCACCCTCGACAGCCATCTGGATACGCCGGCCAATTTCGGCCGCACCGGATTCGACATCGAACAGCGCCACGACCGCAACGCCCTTTCGCAGGTGGACTACCCACGCATGGTCGAAGGTGCGCTGGACGGTGGTTTCTGGGCGATCTACACCGACCAGGGGGACCGCAGCGCCGCTGCGCACATGGCCGAACGCGACCACGGCCTGCAGCGCCTGATGGAAATCCGCGAAATGCTGGCCGCCAATCCCGAGCGCTTCGCACTGGCGCTGACTGCCGATGACGCGGCGCGGATCAAGGCCGCCGGCAAGCGCGTGGTCTACATCAGCATGGAAAATGCCAGCCCGCTGGTGGAAGACCCGAGCCTGCTGTCGTTCTACCACCGCGCCGGCCTGCGCCTGCTCAGCACCGTGCATTTCGCCAACAACGAGTTCGCCGATTCGGCCACCGACCCCAAGGGCGCGGAATGGAAGGGCCTGAGCCCGGCCGGCAAGGAGCTGGTGCGGCAGGCGGTGAAGCTGGGCATCGTGATCGACCAGTCACATGCCTCGGACGCGGTGTTCGATGACCTGCTGGCGATGATGCCGGTGCCGTTCGTGCTCTCGCACAGCTCGGCCAAGGCGGTCTATGACCACCCGCGGAATCTCGACGATGCGCGCCTGCGCAAGCTGGCCAAGGCCGGTGGCGTGATCCAGGTGAACGCCTATGGCGGCTACCTGATCGATACGGCGAAGACGCCCGAGCGCAAGCAGGCCGAAGAAGCGCTCAGCAAGCAGCTGGGCGGCTGGGAAGGCATGGGCATCGAGCAGGGTGTGGCTCTGCTGAAAGCCGAACAGGCGCTGGACCACGAGCACCCGGTGCGCCATGCCAGCCTGGACGACTTCTTCGCCCACTTCGAGCACATCCTCAAGGTGGTCGGCCCCGAGCACGTGGGCATCGGCCTGGACTGGGATGGCGGCGGTGGCCTGAGCGATCTGCCCGATGTCAGCCAGCTGCCGAAGATCACCGCGTGGCTGCTGCGCAAGGGCTATACCGAGCAGCAGATTGCCGGCATCTGGGGCGGCAACCTGCTGCGGGTGATGCGCCAGGCGCAGGAGTACGCGGCAAAGCAGGGCGGTTGACCACCCTGCGGTAGGGCCGGCCAACGGCCGGCACTACCGGTGAACCGGTTATTTGGCGATCAATGCATTGCGGCGGCTGTACAGGAAGTACAGCACCAGGCCGACCACGTTCCACACCAGGAAGTACAGCTGGGTGGTGTGCGGCAGGCTGATGAACAGGTAGATGCAGCCCAGCGCGGCCAGCGGGCCGACCACAAAGGCCAGCGGCGTGCGGAAGGTACGCGCACGGTCGGGTTCGCGCAGGCGCAGCACCACCAGGCAGATGCCCACCGCGGTGAACGCGGCCAGGGTGCC
Source organism: Stenotrophomonas sp. 57 (assembly GCF_030291075.1). Lineage (NCBI taxonomy): Bacteria > Pseudomonadati > Pseudomonadota > Gammaproteobacteria > Lysobacterales > Lysobacteraceae > Stenotrophomonas > Stenotrophomonas sp. 57. Next base: position 4,426,159 of record NZ_CP127407.1, on the reverse strand, counting down.
GGCGTTGGCCAGTGCCGCGATCTCGTCCAGGCGCGCCACGCCGGCCAGCGCCGACACCACCACCGCGGTGAACAGCGTGGTCGCCACCGGTGTGCCGGTGCGGGCGTTGACCTTGGACAGGCCACGCGGCAGCAGGCCATCGCGGCTCATCACGAAGAAGATGCGGCTCTGGCCGTACAGGAAGGCCAGCAGTACGGTCGGCAACGCGATGATCGCGATCACGCCGATCACCATCGCCGCGGTCGGATGGCCCAGCTGGCGCATGATCAGGGCGAGCGGCTCGGCGCTGTGTCCGAACACCGCGTAGCTCATCGCACCCACGGCGGCCAGCGCCACCAGCACGTAGACGATGGTGCAGCCGATCATCGAGCCGATGATGCCGATCGACAGGTCGCGGCCCGGGTTCTTGGTTTCCTCGGCGGCCGTGGAGATCGCATCGAAGCCGTAGAAGGCGAAGAAGATGATCGCCGCTGCTGCCATCACGCCGTGCTCGACGCCGTCAGGGCCCATCGATTTGGCGAACCCGTATGGCATGAACGGCTGCAGGTTGGCGCTGTCGAAGGCGGGCAGGGCCACGGCCACGAAGATGGCCAGTGCGATCAGCTTGAACACCACCAGGATGGCGTTGAGCGTGGCGCTTTCCTTGGTGCCGGCCATCAGCATGCCGGCCACCAGCCAGGTGATGATGATCGCGGGCAGGTTGATCATGCCGCCTTCCACGTGCGGGCCGGCCGCAAGCCAGGCCGGCAGGTGCACGTTCCAGCCGAACTGGGTGTGCACCCATTCGAGGAAGCCGACGAAGTAGCCGGACCAGCCGACCGCCACCGTACTCACCACCAGCGAGTACTCCAGGATCAGGCTCCAGCCCACCACCCAGGCGAACACTTCGCCCAGCGCGCTGTAGCTGTAGGTGTAGGCACTGCCGGCGGCCGGCATCATCGTCGACAGCTCGGCGTAGGAGAGCGCCGCACAGGCGCAGACCGCACCGGCGATGGCGAAGGAGATCAGCACGGCCGGGCCGGCCAGGTTGGCACCGACGCCGATCAGCGTGTAGATGCCGGTACCGACGATGGCGCCGATGCCCAGCGCGATCAGGTGCGGCCAGCTGAGCGTCGGTATAAGGCGCCTGCCGGCTTCGTGGACGGTGACGGAATCTAGGGACTTGCGCCGGAACAGGGACATGCAGGCCTCGGAAGGGGTGACTGAGAACGACAAGTTCCCGAGTGTGACCGAACGCAGCGCAGCATTGCCACTGACGGGGGTCATGCATGGCGGGGCGCGCGCTGCGCCCCGGCCAGGCTGCCGGAATCGGCACAATCCGGCGGCAGCCACCCATGTGCGTTGGTCCCGGCCGCTGCTATGACTCGATGTTGGCCATGCCACTGACCGAATAGCGTTCACCCGCGGCGGCATGCAGCGGGAAGGCGGCATCCAGTGCGTCCAGCGTGGCCGCATCCAGTTCCACCTGCAACGCACCGAGGTTCTCGTCCAAGCGTGCCCGCCGCGTCGTGCCCGGGATCGGTACGATGTGCTCGCCGCGCGACAGCACCCAGGCCAGCGCCAGCTGCGAGGCGGCGATGCCGCGCTCGGCGGCCAGCGCCTGCACGGTACCCGCCAGTGCCAGGTTGCGCTGGAAGTTCTCGCCTTCGAAGCGGGGCGAGGTACGCCGGTAGTCGTCGGCGTCGAAGTCATCCGGGCTGCGGATGGCGCCGGTCAGGAAGCCACGGCCCAGCGGCGAATACGGCACGAAGCCGATGCCCAGTTCCGCCGTGGTGGCCAGCACGCCGTTCTGTTCCGGCTCGCGCGACCACAACGAGTACTCGCTCTGCACGGCGGTGATCGGGTGCACCGCGTGCGCCCGGCGGAGGGTGGACGCGGAGGCTTCCGACAGGCCCAGCCAGCGCACCTTGCCCTGTTCCACCAGGCGTGCCATCGCACCCACGGTGTCCTCGATCGGCACGGTCGGGTCGACGCGGTGCTGGTAGTACAGGTCGATGTGGTCCACGCCCAGGCGGCGCAGGCTGGCCTCGCAGGCGGCCTGCACATAGTCCGGGTGGCCGTTGACCTGCCGCGCCTTCGGGTCGGCCGGGTCCAGGCCGATACCGAACTTGCTGGCCAGGAACACCTGGTTGCGGCGGCCGGCAATCGCGCGGCCGACCAGCACTTCGTTGGTGTGCGGGCCATACACATCGGCGGTGTCGAGCAGGGTCACGCCACGGTCCAGCGCGTGCCGGATGACGGCGATGCCGTCATCGTCACTGCCGCGGCCGCCGTAGTAGGCGCTCATGCCCATGCAGCCCAGGCCGAGGGCGGACACGGTGGGGCCGGCGGGGCCGAGAGTACGGGTCTTCATGTGGATCTCCTTGGGGGAAGGCGCCATGCCGGGATGGGCAGTGGCGAGGGGCACAGGATCCTCCACGCCATCATGTGGATAAACTGCGTTCCACCGGACTTACCTTGAAGGCTGCCTTCACAATGGATGCCTCCGTCCCCCTCACTGCCGTGGTCGCCTTCGTCCACGTGGCCGAGCACGCCAGCTTTACCCGCGCCGCCGATGCGCTGGGCGTGTCGACCTCGGCGCTGTCGCAGAGCGTGCGCGCGCTGGAAGCGCGGATGGGCGTGCGGCTGCTGCAGCGGACCACGCGGCGGGTCAGCCTGACCGAACACGGCGCGCGTTTCCTGCAGCGCGTGCGCGGCGGCCTGGACCAGATCGACCAGGCCTTTGCCGAACTGGACAGCGCACGCTCGGTGCCTGCCGGGCGGCTGCGCGTGACCCTGCCGCGCATCGTCGCCGATCGCATGGTGCTGCCGCGGCTGCCCGATTTCCTTGCGCGTTACCCGCAGGTGCAGGTGGAACTGTGCGTCGACCCCGCGCTGACCGATCTGGTGGCCGAGGGCTTCGACGCCGGCATCCGCCTGGGCGAATCACTCGCACAGGGCATGATCGCGGTGCCGGTCGGGCCACCCGAGCGGCAGGTGGTGGTGGCCACGCCGGCCTATTTCGAACGCCATGGCATGCCGCAGACCCCACATGACCTGCAGGGCCACACCTGCATCGTGCATCGCTTGGCCAACGGCCGGCTGATGCCGTGGGAGTTCAGCCGCGAAGGCCACGACCTGGAGGTGGAAGTGAGCGGGCGGCTGGTGTTCAACGATGCCGGTGTTGCCCATCATGCCGTGCTGTCGGGTCTGGGCATGGCCCAGGGGTTCGCCTCGCTGATGGCCGACGACATCGCCGCCGGGCGACTGCAGAGTGTGTTGCAGGACTGGCAGCCGCCGTTCCCCGGCTTTCACCTGTACTACCCCGCGCGCGAGCAGATGGCGCCCAAGCTGCGGGTGTTCATCGACCATCTGCGGGCGGAGATGCACGACCGGTAGATGCCAACCTTGGCTGGCATGCTTCAATCGATCACGCGCGCCGCTACGCCTCCCGGCCAACGGCAGCCCTCTTCCTGCCAGGCCTCGGGGTCATCGTGGAAGGCGGTGGTGCGGCCGTCGCGGGCGCGTTCGTAGCTCAGGTCCAGCACCAGCGCGCCCTGGGTGCTCAGCCGGTAGCGGCCGTTGAGGCGCCCGTCGATGCGCTCTTCCCAGACGCTGTCGAACTGGTAGGGGCGATCTTCGGCCAGGACCGTGGTCTCCATCGAAACCCGGCGCAGGGTCAGGCGCTCACGCTGGCCGGCGTAGCGCACGTCGGCGCCGCCACCCGCCAGCCAGCGCCATTCCAGATGGATGCGGTCATTGCGACCACCGCTCAGGCAGCGATGGTCCTGCACGGTGGCGGCCGAGGCAGTACCGGCCGTCAACAGCAACGCGCCGACTGCGGCCCGCCAGGCCTTCACCCGTTCAGCCCCAGCCGGATGCCGAACCCCACCAGGAACAGGCCGGCCACGCGGCGCAATGCATCGCTGACGCGCGGATGCTGGATCAGCCGGCGGCGGGCCAGGTTGCCCACACCGATCAGCATCGAGCAGTAGGCGATGCTGACCACCAGGATGATCCCAGCCAGCGCCGCGAAGGTGGCGATGCCCTGGTGCGCCTTCGGATCGATGAACAGCGGCAGGAAGGCCATGTAGAACAGGATCGCCTTCGGGTTGAGCAGGCTGACCAGGATCGCCTGCTGGAAATAGCGGCCCGGCTGCATGCGGATCGGGCCAGCGTCACCAGCCTCGTGCTTCGGCGTGCGCAGCAGGCCGATGCCCACCCACACCAGATAGGCCGCACCCAGGTACTGCACGGCATGGAACACCAGCGGATTGGCTTTCAGCAGCGCAGCCACGCCGGCCAGCGCCAGCCACATCAGGATCTGGTCGCCGACCAGCAGGCCGGCCAGTGCTGTGTAGCCACCGCGCACGCCGCCTCGGCCGGTGGCGGTCAACAGGGTGAAGGTGCCGGGGCCGGGCAGGGCGAGGAAAACCAGCACGGCGACCAGAAACGTCCACAGGTCCTGGATGCCCATCCACGGCATGGCGGTGTTCTCTGTTACGGGGGGCTGCCATTGTCGGCCAGCGCCGGGACTGGCGACAGGGGGCCGGCGAGTCCATCGGGCATGCCAGACAGCAGCGGTTGCAGGTGCTGGCGCAGCTGCGCGTGCAGCTGCCGTACCGCCGGCGAGAACTGCTTTCGGTGCGGGCACACCAGCTGCAGCGGAATGTGGCTGCCAACGCCATCGAGCAGCAGCTGCAGGCGGCCGGCCAGCACGTCTTCGCGCAGGTCCAGCCAGGATTTGTAGGTGATGCCTTCTCCCGCCACCGCCCAGCGCCGCACCACATCGGCGTCGTCGCAGACCAGCGGGCCGCGCACCGGGATCACGGTGCGGCGCCCGTCGACCTCGAAGGACCAGCGATCGTAGGCGCGGCCACTGAGCTGGTAGACCAGGCAATCGTGCTCGCGCAGTTCCTCCAGGCGCACAGGCGTGCCCCGTCGCTGCAGGTAATCGGGCGAAGCCGCGAGGACACGACGGTTGCCTTCGAGCAGGGGCAGGGCGACGTAGTTGGCGTCGTCGAAGTGGCCGATGCGGATGGCCACGTCGACCGGGTCGCGGAACACGTCGGCCACTTCGTCGGACAGGCGCAGGTGCAGGCGCAGCCGTGGATGAGCGGCCCGGAACGCGCTCAGCCACGGCAGCAGCAGGTTGCGACCGAAGTCCGACGGCGCCGACAGCTGCAGCGTGCCGTGCAGTTCGGCGTCCTCGCCCTGCACGCGGGCCCGCCCTTCGCGCAGGGTAGCCAGCACCTCCTGCGCATACGGCAGGTACAGCGCGCCCTCGCCGGTCAGGCGCAGGCTGCGGGTGGTGCGCACGAACAGGCGCAGGTCCAGTTCGCGTTCCAGCCGCGCTACGGCAGCAGCGACCTGGCCGGGTAACAGATCGGCCTCGCGCGCGGCCTGCGAGAAGCTGCCCAGTGCGGCCGTGCGGACGAACAACTGCAGGTCGTCGAAGCGGATCATCTTCATTGCCGGAGTGAAAGTGCTGCCCGATTCTGCGCCTTTCTGAGTGGCCGTGCGCGGTGCAACCTGTCCGCTCCTTCCCCACTGGACCGCTGCCATGCGCGCCATTGCCTACACCCACGCCGGCCTGCCGATCGAAGATGCGCAGGCCCTGATCGACATCGAACTGGACCTGCCGCAGCCCGGCCCGCGCGACCTGCGGGTGGCGGTACGCGCGGTGGCGGTGAACCCGGTCGACACCAAGGTCCGCCGCGGCGTGGCCACCGACGGCCCGCGCGTGCTGGGCTGGGACGCAGTCGGCATCGTCGACGCCGTGGGCAGCGAAGTGACCCTGTTCCAGCCGGGCGATGCGGTCTACTACGCCGGCGTGATCGACCGGCCGGGCAGCAATGCCGAGTACCAGCTGGTGGACGAGCGCAGCGTCGGCCGCAAGCCGGCCAGCCTCGACGATGCCGCCGCTGCGGCGCTGCCGCTGACCGCGATCACCGCCTGGGAGCTGCTGTTCGACCGCCTGCGCATCCCCGAGGGCGGCGGAGAGGGTCAGACCCTGCTGGTGATCGGTGCGGCCGGTGGTGTCGGCTCGATCCTGGTGCAGCTGGCGCGGAAGCTGACGAAGCTGACCGTGATCGGCACCGCTTCGCGTCCGGATACCCAGGACTGGGTCTACGCGATGGGCGCGCACCACGTGATCGACCACAGCCTGCCGCTGGCCGAGGGCCTGGCACGCCTGGGTATCAGCGAGGTGCAGCACGTGGCCAGCCTGACCCATTCCGACCAGCACTACGCGCAGATCGTGGAGCTGCTGGCGCCGCAAGGCCAGTTCGGCCTGATCGATGACCCGGGCCAGGTGGATGTGATGGCGCTCAAGCGCAAGGCGCTGTCGCTGCACTGGGAGTCGATGTTCACCCGCCCGCTCTACAGGACCGCGGACATGCAGCGCCAGCATGAGCTGTTGAACCGGGTGGCCGAGCTGATTGACGCCGGTGTGCTGCAGACCACGCTCGGTGAGCACTTCGGGCGCATCGACGCGGCCAACCTGCGGCGCGCGCACGCGCTGCTGGAGAGCCATCGCGCCAAGGGCAAGATCGTGCTGGAAGGCTGGTAAGACCAGACCCGTCCTGTAGAGCCGAGCCCACGCTCGGCTGCCGTTCGGGCATGGGCGTCAGCCGAGCGTGGGCTCGGCTCTACAACGCTTCATCACCGCATGGCGTGGATCCGCCGTGTCGACCAGGGGCGACACCTACCAAGAGCTGGCGAAGCCGTCCGCTACGCCACGCCATTGTCGACGTGTTCCGCAAAACCGGGCTGCTGGCGCAGGCGCTTGAACCAGGCATCCACGCGGGCCAGCACAGGCTTGTTGCCCGGTGTGCTGCGCCAGCGCTGGGTCGACAGCCCCAGCACGACATCAGCGAGGGTGAAGGTGCTGCCCGCCACGTAGCCATCGGTGGCGGCCAGCTGTGCATCAAGCACCCCCATCAGCCGGTTCCACTGCGCCAGGCTGGCCTCGGCGCGGGCGTCATCCGGGTAGTCCGGGTGTTGCCGTACCCGCGCCATGAACACGTGGCGCCAGGCACTGTTGAGGTCGCTGGCCTGCCAGTCCATCCACTGCTCCACCCGCGCACGGGCCTGCGCCGCAGCAGGCAGCAGGTCGTCACGGCCGGCGAGCACGGCCAGGTAGCGGCAGATGCTGTTGGACTCCCACAGCACGAAGTCACCATCGCGCAGCACCGGTACCTGCCGGTTCGGATTCAGTGTGGCCACCAGGTCTGCCGGTGGCGCAGGCTCGTGGTGCAGGGGCAGATCCAGCCCCGCGCACAGCCACAGCACCTTGCGCACATTGATGGAGGTGGGCTTTCCGTACAGAGCGAGCATGGTTCCGGCGCAGCAGCTGAGACTCCGCCAGCCTACACTTGTGCCATGCAAACCGAATATCTGCTCATTGGCGGCCTTCTATTGGCCGTGCTCATCCTGCAGCTGGTCGCCCTGCTGCGCCGTCCACCGCATGACCGCCTGGAACAGGCGGTGCGCGAGGAGGCACGCGCCGGGCGCAGCGAACTGCGCGAACAGCTCGATGGTTTTGCCCGCGCGCTGACCGACCTCTCCACCCGCACCGACCAGCGCCTGGACCTGCTGCGCGAAGCCTTGGGTGAAGACGCCCGCAAGGCGCGCGCCGAAGCCGCCGACAGCCAGCAGCGCGGCGCCGCGTTGATGGGACAGCGCCTGCAGGAACTGCGTGGCCAGCTGGAAACCTTCGGCCAGCAGCAGGAAGCGCGCATCCACGCGTTCGGCCAGCAGCTGCAGGAGCTCACCGGGCGCACCGACACCCAGCTTGGCGCGCTGCGGCAGACATTGGTGGACGATGCGCGCAAGGGCCGTGAGGAAGGTGCGCAGTCGCAGCAGCGCCTGACCGAAAGCCTGGGCCTGCGCCTGCAGGAACTGACCCAGCGCAACGAACAGCGCATCGCCGAAATGCGCGCCACGCTGGAAGAACAGTTGCGCGCGCTGCAGAACGACAACGCACAGAAGCTGGAGCAGATGCGCCACACCGTGGACGAGAAGCTGCAGTCGACGCTGGAAACGCGCCTGGGCAACTCTTTCAAGCTGGTGTCCGAGCGACTGGAGCAGGTGCAGCGTGGCCTTGGCGAGATGCAGCAGCTGGCCACCGGCGTCGGCGACCTCAAGCGCGTGCTGACCAACGTCAAGAACCGCGGCAGCTGGGGCGAAGTGCAGCTGGAGAACATCCTCGAGCAGACGCTTACCCAAGAGCAGTACGCACGTGCGGTGAAGGTGCGGCCGGACAGCGGTGAAATGGTCGACATTGCCGTACGCCTGCCGGGGCGCAGCAGCGATGACACGCCCGTGTGGCTGCCGATCGACTCCAAGTTCCCGCGCGAGGACTACGAACGGCTGCTGGATGCGCAGGAACAGGGGGACGCAGAGGGCGTGCGCCTGCAGGGCATCCAGCTGGAGCGCGCGGTGCGCGTGCAGGCCAAGTCGATCTGCGACAAGTACATCGCGCCGCCGCACACCACCGACTTCGCGGTGATGTTCCTGCCCACCGAAGGCCTGTACGCCGAAGTGATCCGGCGCCCGGGCCTGGTCGACCTGTTGCAGCGCGAGCATCGCGTGGTGGTGGCCGGGCCGACCACCGTCACTGCCCTGCTCAACAGCCTGCAGATGGGCTTCCGCACGTTGGCCATCGAGCAGCGCTCCAGCGAAGTGTGGAGCCTGCTGGGAGCGGTGAAGAGCGAGTTCGGCAAGTTCGCCGGCATCCTGGAAAAGGCCGAGAAACAGATCACCACGGTCGGCCGCAGCATCGGCGAGGCCAGCCGCAAGACGCGCACCATCGAACGACGCCTGCGTGGCGTGGAATCGTTGGCGTCCGAACAGGCGCAGTCGCTGCTGGGTGATCTGGCCGAGGGCGATGGGGCCGGCGAGGACGAAGGCAACGACGGCGACGAGGCCTGAGCCACGCTGACACGCCGCCTGCATCGCCGATGCGTATGCTGGCGGCCTGTCCGCTTCGATCAGGTACCGCCATGCGCCTGCGCCTCTGCTCCAGCCTTGTCCTGACTGCGCTGCTTGCCGCCTGCAGCAGTGCGCCGCCGGCCGTGGACGTGGCGGCGCAGACCGGCACTGCGGCCAGCCCCGAAGCCGCCGAGGCCTACCAGGAGGCACGCGACGTCGACTGCCAGGCGGCCGGTGGCACCCTGCAGCGGCTGGGCCGGCTGCAGCGCGAGCAGTGCGTGATTCCCTACGCCGATGCCGGCAAGGCCTGCAGTCGCAAGAGCGACTGCACGGGCCAATGCCTGGCCAGCGGCGAGGTGGCCGCTGGCAGCGTCGCCACCGGTACCTGCCAGCGCGATGTCAGCCAGAACTTCGGCTGCCGCCAGCGCATCGAGGACGGCAAGGCGCAGGGCACGATCTGCGTGGATTGAAGATGTCCTGTAGAGCCGAGCCCATGCTCGGCTGCCCTGCAATGAGCCGAGCGTAGGCTCGGCTCTACAACAGTGCGCGCGGCGCTATGCTGGTGGGCCATTCCCCGCCGTAGCCGGAGCCCCCGCGTGAGCACCCCGATCCAGGACATTTCCCTCACCACCATCGACGGCCAGCCGTCCTCGCTTGCCGACTACCAGGGCAAGGTGCTGCTGCTGGTCAACGTGGCCTCCAAGTGCGGCCTGACCCCGCAATACGAAGGCCTGCAGGCGCTGTATGCGGAAAAGCACGCGCAGGGCCTGGAAGTGCTGGGCTTCCCCGCCAACAACTTCCTCGGCCAGGAGCCGGGCAGCGAGGCGGAAATCCAGCAGTTCTGCCAGCTCACCTACGACGTCAGCTTCCCGATGTTCTCCAAGATCAGCGTGGCCGGTGACGACACCCACCCGCTGTACCAGCAGCTGATCGCCGCTCAGCCGCAGTCGATCGGTGAAGGCCCGTTGCGCGAGCGCCTGGCCAGCAAGGAGATCCCGATCCACGCAGCACCGGCGGTGCTGTGGAACTTCGAGAAGTTCCTGGTTGGCCGCGACGGCAAGGTCCTCGCGCGCTTTGCCCCGGACGTGGCGGCCGATGACGCGCGCCTGCGCGAAGCCATCGAGGCCGCCCTGGCGGCCTGATCGGCCGGGGCCGGATCCCTTTCCACGGGAAAGGGCTCCGACCCACCCCGCAGCGCCCAAAGAAAAACCCCGCCGAGGCGGGGTTTTTCATGCACCGATCAGCGAGCTCAGTGGGTCCACTGCGGCATCGGCATCGCATCGACCGGAATCGGCGAGTTGGCATCGTCGTGGCCACGGTCGCGCTTGCTGCGCAGATCGTTCTCGATCTGGTAGTTGCGGCGCTGCATCCACGCATCGCGCACCAGCGAGTACTCGTCCACCGCGGTGTCACGCAGGTCGTCGATCGCCAGCAGCTGCGCGCGGGTGTCGACCAGCTGCAGGCCCTGCAGGCCGATGCGGACCTTGTCCTCTTCGATGCGGCGGATCGGTGACAGCGGGATGTCACCGGCCAGGCCGAACACATCGCGCACGGTACGCGGGCCGAAGAACGGCAGTTCCACGTAGCGCGAGCGACGCCAGCCCCACACGCCCAGGGTCTGGCCGAAGTCTTCATTGCGACGCGGCACCATCGCCTTGCTGGCCGGATCGAACAGGCCGCCGATGCCCAGCGTGCTGTTCATCAGGAAGCGGCCCAGGCTGTCCCAGGCATCGGCACCACGGCCCTGCAGCAGCTGGTTGGTGATGGTCACCGGCGCGCGCAGGTTGCTGAAGAAGTTGCTGACGCCCGTGCGGGCGAAGCGCGGCACGACGTGGGTATAGGCGGTCGCCAGTGGGCGGGCGATGCCGCGGTCGACCGCGTTGTTGAACGTGTGGACCTTGCGGTTGAACGGTTCCCACGGGTCGTAGGCCGCCGCGCTGCCGGTATTGCCGGCGCCGCCATAGAGGGCATCGAAGTCATCATCGCCGCCCGGTGCGGTGGCCGCTGCGGTCTTCGCTGCATCGGCACTGGCCGGGGCCGGGGTTGGCGCTGCAGCGGTGGCGACCGGCGGGGTGTTCACCGGGGCCACCGGGGCGACGTCGGCCACGCCGGTGTCAACGGGCGCCGCCTCGGCCGGAGCGCTGGCCGGGACCAAGGTGCTGGCGGACGGCGCCTCGCTGCGTGCGGGCTTGCCGGCACAGGCGGTCAGCGCGGTGGCCAGGACGATCAGGGGGAGAGTGCGTACGACGTTCATGTCAGCTCGCAGCAGAAGTTGCGTTGAAATCCAGGTCGGGCGACAGCCGGTAGGCCGCGCTCAGCTCGTTGTAGCCGGCCGGCGCGCCGGAGATCGCCAGCGGGTGGCCGGCCTTGCGCGCACGTGCCGCCAGTTCGGCCAGCAGGGCCAGGCCGGCGCTGTCCACGCGCTCGACCTCGCCCAGCTCCAGCCGTGCCAGCTTTGCCGGCAGGGCCTGCAGCTGCGGCCACAACGCGATCACCGCGGCACGGTCGAGTACCCCGCGCAGGCGCAGGGTGTCGCCTTCCAGCAGCGCCAGCGCGTTACTTGCCATTGCCCGCAGGGCCGGCCTGCATGCTGCCGTTGTGCAGCTCGGTGGCCACCTGCTTGATGCCCTTCTGGCGCAGCGGGGTATCGAACTGGTTGCGGAAGGTCTGCACGTAGGAGATGCCTTCGATGTTGACGTCGAAGATCTTCCACTGGCCGTTCACGTTGCGCATCCAGTACTCGACCGGGGTCGGTTCGTTGCCGGCACGCACCAGCTCGGTGCTCACGCGCACGCCGCGGTTGCCCGGCAACGGGCTTTCACCCTTCAGGCGGAAGCTCGGCTTGCCCTGGATGTTGAGCAGGGTCGAGCCGTAGCGCTGCATCAGGCTGTCGGCCATGGCATCGGCGAACAGCTTGATGTCCGCGTCGGAGGCGCCGCGGGCGTGCGGGCCCAGCACCAGGCGCGCCGCGTAGTCGCGGTCGAAGGTGCGGGTCAGCTCGCTGTCGATGTAGCTGCGCAGGCTGGCCGGGTTGCTGGTGAACTCGCTCTTGCGCTGCTGCAGGGTGGACAGGATGCGGCTGCTGGCATCGATCACCACCTTGCCGGCCTGGCCCTGCGTCGCGGACGCCGCGGGGGCGGCGGCCTGGGCCTGGGCCAGGAGCGGCGTAGCTGCCAGCAGCGCCGAGGCGAGCAGGGCCGGGATCAGTTTCATCTTCATGGTTGCGGTTCCGTTGCAGGCGCCTGCGCGCCATCGTTGGGCTTCTGGCCTGCGCCGCCACCGGCGCCGCCACTGAACATGTACTTGCCGACCAGCTGGATCAGGTCCACGGCTGGCTGGGTGAAGACAATCTCGTCGCCGGCCTTCAGCACGTCCGGATCACCGCCCGGCTGCAGACCGATATAGCTCTCTCCGAGCAAACCACTGGTGAAGATGCCGGCCGAGGTGTCCGCCGGCAGGTCCTTGACCTTGCTGTCCATGCGCAGGGTCACGATGGATTCGAACTTCACCGGGTCCAGGTCGATCGAGGCGACCTGGCCGACGGTAACGCCGCCGATCTTCACCGGGGCCTGCTTGCGCAGCTGGCCGACCTGGGAGAAGCGTGCTTTCAGCTCGTAGCCGTCGCTGCCCCAGCTCCAGCGCTGGTTGGTCGAGGCCACGGCCAGCACCATCAGCGAGGCCAGGGCCAGCAGCAGGAAAGCGCCGACGGAGAATTCGAGTCTGGGACCGCGGATGGCCATGTGGATTACCTGATCGAGTCGTGGTGGCCGCGCGCGCCTGCGCACCGCCGGTGGAGGGGTTAGGTGAACAACATTGCCGACAGCACGAAGTTGAACATCAGCACCAGCAGCGAGGCGTTGACCACCGCACGGGTGGTCGCCACCGAGGTGCCCTCGATGGTCGGCTCGGCGTGGAAACCAACGTAGGCGGCAACCAGCGCGGCAGTGCCGCCGAAGATCGCCGACTTCAGCATCGCCACGCCGAAGTCATCCCAGAAGTCGACGCTGTTGCGCAGCGCCGACCAGAACACGCCATTGTCCAGGCCCAGCACATGCACGGCCTCGAAGTAGCTGGCGCTGATCGCCAGCGAACAGAAGATGCCGGTCAGCAACGGCACGGTCAGCACCGCCGCCCAGAAGCGCGGCGCCACCGCCTTGGCCACCGGGTCGATGGCCATCAGCTCCAGCGCCTTGATCTGGTCGGTGGCGCGCATCAGGCCCAGTTCGGCGGCAATCGAACTGCCGGCGCGGCCGATGAACAGCAGCGCGGTCAGCACCGGCGCCAGCTCGCGGTACAGCGACAGGCCGAGCAGCGTCGACAGCGCGTCGGCCGCACCGAAGGTGGTCAGCGTGCGGTAACCCTGCAGGGTCAGCACCAGGCCGACGAAGGCACCGCCGACGGCGATGATCGGCAGCGAGCGCGCGCCGATCTTGTAGATCTCGCGGGTCAGCTCGGTCAGGAAATCACGCGTGGGCAGCGAACCGCGCAGCACGGTCAGCGAGAACAGGCCGGCGCGGCCCAGCGAACGGGTGGCTTGAACGAACGGCATCAGGCAACCCTCGCGCGCGGCGCGGCATCGAACGGGATGGGGCCATCGGGCTGGCCATGCAGGAACTGCCGCAGCAGCGGGTCCTGGCTGGACTGCAGCGCCTCGGGCGTGCCCTGGAACACGATGCCGCCATTGGCGATGGCGATCACCTGGTCGCAGATCGGCAGGGTCTCGTGCACGTGGTGGCTGACGATGATGCTGGTCAGGCCCAGGCTGTGGTTGAGGCGCTGGATCAGGCTCATGATCACCCCCGAGGCGATCGGGTCCAGCCCGGTCAGCGGCTCGTCGTAGATCATCAGCGGCGGGTCCAGCGCCAGCGCACGGGCCAGCGCCACGCGGCGCGCCATGCCGCCGGACAGCTCGCGCGGCCAGGCGTCGGCAGCGGCCAGCAGGCCCACGGCATGCAGCTTCATCTGCACCAGCCGGCGCAGCACGGCGGCCGGCAGGCGGGTATGGGTGCGCAGCGGCAGCGCAACGTTCTCGGCCACGGTCAGGTCGGTCAGCAGGCCATTGCCCTGCAGCAGCACGCCCACGCTCTTGCGCATCTCCAGCAGCGCACTGCTGTCATGCGGAATCGGCTTGCCGAACAGGGTGACTTCGCCAGCGACCGGGCGCAGTTCGCCGGTCAGCGCCGCCAGCAGCGTCGACTTGCCGCTGCCGGACGGGCCGAGCACGGCGGTGATGCTGCCCTGCGGGACCTGCAGCGACACGTCGCGCAGGATCGTGCGCCCGCTCCGGTCGATGCGGACGTTGGACAACTGCACCAGACTGGAGGTGGAAGCCGACATGGGCACCATTAACGTTTTTTAGACATCGAAGGATCGGGCCCGTCGGCTGAACATAAGCAGACTGGACGGTCCAGTATTGTTGCACGACAAGGCCTGGCGCAGGCCGGGACAATCGGCCAGAGGCCCGGAACAATCCGTACCGGTGGTGCGCCCACCATTGAATACTGCCTGTCGTCCTGCACACTGTGCATGATGAGTGACCCAGGCAGCGATTTCCGCCTCTACCATTCCAACTCCCTGGACGTGCTGGCCGCGCTGCTGGCGCGCAATGTGCGTGCGCCGGTGCCGGGCCAGCCGCTGCTGGCACCGGAAGTGGTGCTGATCCCGCAGGTGGCGATGCGCCGCTGGCTGCAAGCGACACTGGCCGCCGAGTTCGGTGTCGCCGCCAACCTCGAATTCCTCACACCGGGCGAGTTCGTGGCCCGCGCGCTGAAGGCCAATGTCAGCGGCGAGCAGGACGACCTGGATGCCGCCGGCCTGCACTGGAGGCTGTACCAGGCGCTCCGCGACCCGGCGTTGCTGGCGCAGCCACCGATGCGCGCGCTGCAGTCCTACCTTGCCGGCGACGACGCATTGAAACCCTGGGCGCTGGCCGGCGAGCTGGCCTCGGTGTTCGAGAAGTACCAGGCCTGGCGCCGCGACTGGCTGCTGCGCTGGGCGGCCGGCGCCGATCCGGCCGATCCGCAGGCGATCCTGTGGCGCACCATCACCCAAGGCCACGACTATCGCGCACGGCGCATCCAGGAGTACCTGGACCGGTTCGAGGGTGCTGGCCAGCCGCTGCCGAAGGGCTTGCCGCCGCGCATGTCCGCGTTCGCAACGCTCAACATCTCGCCCGATGTGCTGCGGGTGATGGCCACCCAGGCACGGGTGGGCGAACTGCACTTCTACATGCCCACCCCGGTGCAGTCGTACTGGGGCGACCTGCAGACGTTGGCCGAGCGCCTGCGCAGCGGCGCGCCGGACCCCTTCGGCGAAGCGGCCGGCGAGAACCGCCTGCTGGAAGCCTGGGGCGCGGCCGGCCGCGACTTCATGGCGGTGCTGGGCAGTTACGAAGTGGTGCACCCGGCCGGCGAGATCGCCGCCTATTCCGATCCGGAGGAGGACACCCGGCCGACCCTGGACGAAGGCGGCCTGTCCGACAGCCTGCTGCATCGCCTGCAGCGCGATCTGTTCCACCGCCGCGCGCTGCCCTCGGGCGAGCTGCGCGACGGTCTGCGCAGCGACGATCCCAGCCTGCAGGTGCATGCCTGCCATACCCGCCTGCGCGAGCTGCAGGTGCTGCACGACCAGCTGCGCAGCCTGCTGCAGGACCCGCGCTTCGACCCGCCATTGCAGGCACGCGAGATCGCGGTGCTGGCGCCGGATATCGATCCGTACGTGCCGTACCTGGAAGCGGTGTTCGGTGGCCGCGGCGGTGACGACGAACACATTCCCTATGCGCTGGCTGACAGCAGCCCACTGGCCGGCGAGCCGCTGGCCGACGTGTTCGTGCATCTGCTGGGCCTGCCGGTCTCACGCTTTGGCTTGAACGAAGTGCTGGATCTGCTGGCCAGCGCGCCGCTGGCCGAGGCGGCCGGGCTGGAAGCGGTGGACTTCGACCGTCTGCACGGCTGGCTGCAGCAGGCCGGTGCGCGCTGGGGACTGGATGCCAGGCATCGCGACCAGCATCAGGCGCCGGCCGACGATGCCTACACCTGGCAGTTCGCGCTGGACCGGCTGGTACTCGGCCATGCCACCGGCAGCGAGGCCGATCTGGCCGGCGTGGCGCCGTGGATCGAACTGGAAGGCGGCGCGCTGGACGCGCTGGACCGGCTGCTGCGCCTGCTGCGGGTGCTGGCCATCTACCAGCGCCGCCTGGGCGAACTGCTGACACCGGCGCAGTGGCGACAGCGCCTGCTGTCGCTGCTGGATGCACTGCTGCCCACCGCGCCCAGCTCGCCCAACAGCCAGCGCGCGCTGGAGCGCCTGCGCAAGCTGCTCAACCAGTTCGCCGACGATGCCGCCAAGGCCGGTTTCGAAGACGGCGTGCCGCCGGAGGTGGTGCGTTCGCACTTCGCCGGCGTACTGGGGGAGGCCGATACGCGCGCACCGCTGCTGACCGGTGGCATCAGTTTCGGCCGCATGGTGCCGATGCGCCTGCTGCCGTTCCGGGTGATCTGCGTGCTCGGTCTCAATGATGGCGATTTCCCGCGCCGCGACCCTGCCGCCGGTCTCAACCAGCTCACCGCCGAGCTGGATACGCCGCGCCGCCGTCCGGGCGACCGCTCTACCCGCGAGGATGACCGCTTCCTGTTCCTGCAGCTGTTCGCGGCCGCCCAGGAGGTGTTCTATCTCAGCTATCTCGGCGCCGACCCGCGCGATGGCAGCGTGCGTGAGCCGTCGGTGCTGGTCAGCGAACTGATCGATGCTGCCGCCGCGTATCACCTCGATCCGCCTGCGGCGGTCCGCGACTTCACCGTGCGTCACGCCTTGCAGCCGTTCTCGCCAGCCGCGTTCGGTGATGGCGATCCACGCCGCTTCAGCTATCGCCGCCAGTGGCATCCGGCCGCCGGTCGCCTGACCGGCCAGCGCGGTGGCCTGCAGCCATGGTTCGATGCACCGTTGCCGCCGCCGCTCGACGATGCGGTGGAAGAGGAGGTCTCGCTCGATACCCTGCGCCGCTTCCTGTGCGACCCGGCCGGGCAGTTCCTCGCACAGTCGCTGGGCCTGCGCCTGGCCGACGATGTCGAGGAGGTGGATGACCTGGAACCGCTGGTGCTGTCGTCGCGCGGGCCGGAAAAACGCAGCGTGCAGGCGGCGGTGGTACGCGCCACGCTCAGCGGCGATACCGAGCCGTTGTACCCGCGCCTGCGCGCGCGTGGACTGCTGCCGTCGGGTCCATTGGGCGAGCGCCAGTTCGAGGTGGAGCAGCTGAAAACCCGCCCGTATGCCAGTGCGCTGCTGGGCTGGATGCAGGGCGAACCACTGGAAAGCCGTCGCTACGAAGTGGAGATCGACGGGGTGCGCGTGCACGGCCGCGTGGCCGATCGGCATCCCGAAGGCCTGGTGCGCCTGCGCGCGGGCACCCTCAACGGCAACGCGGTGATCCGCCAGGGCCTGGACTGGCTGCTGGCCAACGCCGCTGGCGACGCGCTGCCGCTGGTGCAGTTCCACGATGGTGGCGACGCCGGCCCCGGCCCGCATGTGCTTCCGGCATTGAGCGTTCCGGCGGCGCGCGCGGCGCTGCGTGCGCTGCTGCAGCTGCGCCAGCGTGGCCTGCGCGAGCCGTTGCGCTTTGCCCCGTATACCGGCTGGGTGCTGTACAACGCGCCGATAGAAAAACAGCGCAGCGAAGGCTGGAAGCAATGGCACGGCAGCGACCGCACCTGGGGTGAATCCAGCAGCGACGCCTGGCAGCTGCTGCTGCGCGGCGCAGACCCGTTCGCCACCGATGCCAGCTATGCTGACCTGCTGCGCAACAGCCAGGTGGTCTTCAGCGCGGTACGCGAAGGCCGCACGCTTGGGGCCGAATCACGCCGGGAGAATGGCGCATGAACAGTGCCATCGCAGACGAGCCGATCGTGCCCATGGTCGGCGACCCTTACTTGGCACTGCCGCTGGACGGCATCCGCCTCATCGAAGCCAGCGCCGGCACTGGCAAGACATTCACGCTGGCCACGCTGTTCACCCGGCTGGTGGTGGAGCAGGGCCTGCGCATCGGCCAGATCCTGGCGGTGACCTTCACCGACGCCGCCACCCAGGAACTGCGCAAGCGCATCCGCGAGCGGTTGGCGCTGGCCGCGAGGCTGGTCGATCTGGAACCGGCCGAGGGCGAAGCGCCGGACGTGCGTCTCACCCGCGAGGTGCTGCAGCGGCATCTGCAGGAGGGCAGTGAAAGCGCCGCCGCACTGAAGCGCCGCCTGCAGGTGGCCGCCGACGAGATCGACCTGGCCTCCATCTTCACCATCCATGGTTTCTGCACCCGCGTGCTGCGCGAGCATGCGCTGGAGAGCGGCCACACCTTCGACCCGCCGGAACTGCTGGCCAGCGATCGTGAACTGCTGGAGGAGCTGGCGGCGGACCTGTGGCGGGTGCATGCCAACGACCCGACCACGCTGGAACCGCTGACCTGGCTGTGGTCCACCCCGGACGCGCTGGCTGCCGATCTGCGCGCGCTGCTGGCCGCGCCGCCACTGCATCCGTTGCCGCAGCCGGTGGCGTTGCCCGATCCGCATCCGGCCCTGCAGAGCGCGGCGGAAGCACTGTCGGCAAGCGTGCGCGCGCATGGCGAGCAGTTCTTCATCGACCTCTGCGATGCCGTCGACAACAAGTGGATCAACGGCGTGTCGTACAAGCTGGGCTGGCTGCACCCGCTGGGCCGGCAGCTGCTGGCCTGGGCCGAGCGTGCCGATCCACGCGAACTGCTGGCCAGCGAACGCCTGCCGGCGCTGCTGCCGGAGGCGTTGGCCGCCAAGACCAACAAGAAATTCGCCGGGCGCACGCCGTCATCCCCGTTGCAGGTGCCGCTGGCGCGCTATGTCGCGCTGCTGGCCGAACGCGATGCCTGGCTGCGGGCCACCGCATTGAATTTCCTGCACGCGCTTCGCGACGAAGCCACGCACCGCCTGCAGGCACTGAAGCGCACCCGCCGGGTGCAGACCTACGACGATCTGATCGATGGCGTGGCACTGGCCCTGGAAGGCCCGCAGCGGCTGGCACTGGTGAAGCAGCTGCGCGCGCAGTACCGCATCGCGCTGGTCGATGAGTTCCAGGACACCGACGACCGCCAATGGGGCATCTTCCACACCGTGTTCGGCAATTCGCCGGAGGTGCGTGAACTCGGCCTGGCGCCGGCGCTGTTCCTGATCGGCGATCCCAAGCAGGCGATCTACGGCTTCCGCGGCGGTGACATCCACACTTACCTGAAGGCCAAGCAGGTGGCGCAGCAGGCGCCGGTACTGGACCAGAACTTCCGCTCGCGCCCGGCGGTGCTGCGCGCGCTGCAGGCACTGTATGACAACGGCGGCGAAGACGCCTTCCTCGAACGCGACATCCAGTTCGAGCGGGTGCGGCCCGGTGGCGTGCGCGTTGACGAGGATTACCTGCGCGATGGCCGCGCTGCCATCGCGCTGACCCTGCACGTGCTGCGCAGTGGTGGCGACAAGGCAATGAGTGCCGACGCCTCCCGTGACGCGGCCACCCAGGCGTGCGTCGCCGCCATCCACCAGACCCTGGTCGATGCGCGGGCCGGCAACGCCGTGCTGCGCGGGCGACCGGTGCAGCCGGGTGATATCGCGGTGCTGGTACGTTCGCATCGCGAGGCCACCCTGGTGCAGCGCGCGCTCGCCGCGGCCGGCATTCCGGCAGTGGCAGCCGGCAAGCAGAGCCTGTTTTCCACGCCTGAAGCGCGTGATCTCCGTGCGCTGCTGCTGGCACTACTGCAACCGGCTGACGAGGGCCGCCTGCGCGCAGCGCTGGCCACGGTACTGCTCGGCCAGCGCGCAAGCGCGATTGCGGCGATGGAACGCGAGGGCGACCTGCAACGCGGATTCCAGGCACAGCTGCTGCACTGGCGCGAACGCTGGCAGCGCGGCGGACCGTTCGCGGTGATCGCCGACGTCTGTGCTGCGCAGGGCGAGCGCCTGTTGGCGCTGATCGACGGCGAACGCCGCCTGACCAACTACCTGCAGCTGGGTGAACTGTTGCAGGAAGCTTCCGCGCAGGCGCTGGGCATGCACGGCCTGCTGGACTGGTTGCAGGGGAAGATGGCCAGCGCCGACCAGGATGACGAGCAGCAGCTGCTGCGCCTGGAATCGGACGCGCGCCGCGTGCAGATCATCACGCTGCACAAGAGCAAGGGCCTGGAATACCCGCTGGTGTTCCTGCCGTTCGTCGGCATCGACGGCGGTGCGCCGAACACCGCCTCGCACTGCACGGTGCATGTGGGCGGCCAGCGCCAGCTGCACTGGAAGCTGGACAAGGACGAGGCCTGGGAAGCAGCTACGGCGCAGCGCGAACGCGAGCAGCGTGCCGAAGATGCACGCCTGCTGTATGTCGGCCTGACCCGTGCCGAGCACGCGCTGTGGATCGCCGTGGGCGACCTGGCCGGGCTCGGCAGGACGCGCCTGGCGCCGCTGCTGGGTGACCTGCAGGGGCTGCGCGCACATGCCGATGTACATGTCGACGACAGCGAGGCGCCGGCCACGCTGCCGCAGCTGGCGGCCGAGGTGGAAGGTGAGCTTCCGGCCGTGCGTGCACTGACCCGGCGCGTGCCGCATGACTGGTGGGTTTACAGCTTTACCCAGCTGGCCCATGCCGATGCGGGCGCCGGCGACGATATTGAAGCGGCCGCCACCGAGCTGCCGGCACCGGCGGCCGACGAACCGGCTGGCCCGGAACTGCCGCTGGAACCGGCCCTGCCGGAACCCACCGCGGCCGCCGAAGACAGTGCACCGCTCGATCCGCGCTTCATGGGCAGTCGCTTCGGCAACGTGCTGCATGAGGCCATGGAGAACGTCGACTTCGCTGCATGGGCGGATTGGCAACCGGGAATGGAAGCGCCCGAGGGGCAGGCCGAGGTACTGCGCAAGGCGCTGCACGACGAAGGCTATGCCGATGTCGATCTGGACGATGGCGTGGCGGTGCTGGTGCCGTTGGTTGGCCACACGCTGACCGTACCGCTGCCCGAAGGCGGCGCCCTGTACAGCCTGGCCGAAGGCGAGCGCCGCGCGGAAATCGACTTCCATTTCGCCATCGAGCCGACCACCGTGCCGGCACTGCTGCAGGTGCTGCATGCGCACGGCGTTTCCAGTGGTCGTCGAGGCTTCGGTCAGCGCCGCCGGCTGGAAGGGCTGATGACCGGCATGATCGACCTGACCTACGTGCGCGACGGGCGCTGGTACGTGCTCGACTACAAGTCCAACCGCCTGCCCGGCTACAGTCCGGACCTGCTGGCCATTGCCATGCGGCACAGCGAGTACGACCTGCAGGCGCTGATCTATACCGTGGCCCTGCATCGCTGGCTGCGTTTCCGCCTGGGCGCGGCCTACGACTACGAGCGCGACATGGGCGGCATCCGCTACCTGTTCTGCCGCGGCCTGGATGCGGCCGGCAATGGCGTGCATGTGGATCGTTTCCCGCTGGCGTTGGTAGATGCGCTGGACGCGCTGTTCGCCGGTGGCGAGCAGGCCCAGGCCGAACTGGCTGCGCGTGCCCGTGGAGCCAGCGCATGAGCCTGTTGAAGGAACTGCACCGGAAGGGCCTGCTGCGCACCCTCGACCATGCGTTGGCGACCAGCCTGATGCGGCTGCGCGACGACACGCCCGAGAGCGTGGCGCTGGCGGCGGCGCTGGCCTCGCTGGCGGTGTCGCAGGGCCATGCCGGTTTCGATCCGGCGCAGCCGCAGCGCCTGCTGGAGGGCGTACCGGAATGGCCGGATGCGCAGGACTGGCTTGCCCAGCTGCGAGCATCGCCATGGGTGGCGACACCCGAGCAGTCCGACGCCCTCGCCGAGGACGCGCCGCTCGTGCTGGAAAACGGCCTGCTGTACCTGCGCCGCTACCGCGAGTACGAGCGCCAGCTGGCCGCCGGCCTGCAGCGCATCGGTCGGCATCCGCTGCCGGCGCCGGACGTGACGGCGTTGGCGCCGTTGTTTGCGCAGCTGTTCCCGCAGGCAGTGACCAGTGAAGATCACCAGGCACGCGCAGCCGGCGTGACCCTGCGCCATCCGCTGGCGCTGGTCACCGGCGGCCCTGGTACCGGCAAGACCACCACCATCGCGCGCCTGCTGCTGCTGCTGGCGGCACAGGCCCGGCAGGCCGGCCAACCGCTGCCCGCGGTGGCGCTGGCCGCGCCTACCGGACGCGCCGCCGAGCGCATGGCCGAGAGCCTGCGCGTGGCCGTGCAACGGCTGCAGGAAAACGGTGTGGACCCGGCGCTGTGCGCGGCACTGCCCAGTACCGGCACCACCCTGCATCGCCTGCTCGGCGTGATCCCGGATTCACCGCGCTTCCGTCACCACGCCGACAATCCGCTGCCGGTGGATGTGGTGGTGGTCGACGAAGCCTCGATGATCGATCTGCCGATGATGGCCAAGCTGGTCGAGGCGATTGCCAGCGGCACCCGGTTGATCCTGCTCGGCGATCCCGATCAGTTGCCGTCGGTCGAAGCCGGTGACGTGCTCAGCGCGATCCTGCGTGCCAGCGGCGATGGCATTGGCACCCGCGCCGACGACGCGCAGGCGCTGCATGGCCTGCTGGCGCCGGCCACGCTGCTACCCCAGGCCGCACCTCGCGCCTTTGCCGGCCGCCGCGTGCAGCTGCAACGTGGTTACCGGCAAAGCGATGCGCTGGATCTGGCGCCGCTGGCGCATGCCGTGCGCGAGGGCGACAGCAGCACTGCATTGCAGCTGCTGCGCGGCGGGTCGCTGGCGGGCGTGCATTTCCACGAAGGCGAAGCCGATCCGTTGCGCGGCCAACGCGAGCATCTGCTGGGGCACTGGCGCGGGTTGGCCGAGGCTGCCGATCCGGTGCTTGCCCTGCAGCAGGCCGGCCGCTTGCGCGTGCTTACCGCATTGCGCGAGGGCCCGCAGGGTGCACGCGGGCTCAACAGCCGCATCGAGCAATTACTGGCCGGCAACACCCCAGGCTACTTCCAGGGCCGCCTGCTGCTGGTCACCGAGAACAGCTACCGGCACCGCCTGTTCAACGGCGATATCGGCATCTGCCTGCGCGATGGCAGCGGCGCGATGGTGGCCTGGTTCCCCGGCGATACCGTCGAGCAGCCACGTGCCTTCCACCCGGCCGCGTTGCCCGCGCACGAAAGCGCGTTCGCGATGACCGTACACAAGGCACAGGGCTCGGAGTTCGACGAAGTGTGGCTGCAGCTGCCACGCCAGGACAGCCGCGTGCTGTCGCGCGAACTGGTCTACACCGGCCTGACCCGCGCCCGCCAGGTGCTGCATGTGGCCGGCAGTGCCGAGGTGCTGCAGGCCGCATTGAAACGCCACGCCAGTCGATTGGGTGGCCTGGCCTGGCGCTTGGGTGCGGAAGCGGTGGCCGAAGCACCGGCGCGCATCGAACAGCCTACCGTGCAGGGCACCTTGTTCTGAACGGGGGTCGGATCCCGTTCCCATCGGGAACGGGATCTGACCCCTTCACCTGATCGCCAGGCAGAAGCAGTCGAGCATGACTCGACTCTACAACAGCGTACTTCGATCATTCCGACGTTCATCCACGCATGCCGTGGATCTACCGTGTCGACCAAGGTCGACACCCACCAGAACAGAACGCCGTGCCGACAGCTCGCAGGAAACTGTCGAAGGCGGGGTGGGTCCGGTTGAGGGGGTGTGAGCGGCATGGATGCCGCGACCAAGCCCCCATGGATGGGTTTACGGCGTCCCCCTCAACCGGACCCACCCCGCCATCCCAAGGAATACCCGCTTTTGACGTTGACGTTGATTCGGCAGGTGCAGGGTGCAGCCCTGCCGCCCCCGTCATTCCGCGATCAGCACCAGCCCATCGGGGAACACGATCGCTGCTTCGTCGGCACTCACATCGAAGAAGCCGACGCCGTGCTTCTCGGCCAGGTCCTGCACGCGCCCATGCGCGCGCTCGGCCACCGAATACGCAAACGCACCGTAGATCACCTCCTGGCCGATGCTGTACTCGGTCACCTCGGCGCGATCATCACCGTCGTTGCTCAACGGGCCGTCCAGGGGCGGGAATTCCTGCGCCATCTCCGCGAACCACGCCTGCAGCGCCAGGCTGCTGACGGCCGGGTCGTCATACTCGTGGCGCTCGTTCCACTGCGTCTGATTTTCGAACCAGGCGATGAACGCCGCGGCCTCGCGTGGGGCGGCGCTGGCCTCGAACACCATCATGTCGTAACTCATTGGAGCTTCCTGTGCAGAGCAGGGGTCAGAGCCTTCGCCCGGGGCGAAGGATCCGACCCCGGCAACGGGGTCTGTGGACGCACAGGGTATCGCGCTACGGCTGTGCGGCTGCGCTCATCGACAACCCCGGCGCCAACGCTTTCGCCTCGGGGAACAGCGCGAAGCGCAGGCCGATCAGGCCCATCAGCGCCTCGTCGCGGGCCTTGCAGGCGCCGACGCTGCCGACCCGGCCCAGCGAAGTATCCAGCCGCTCGCGCAGCGCCTCAGCCGCTACCATCGGCTTGCGCGCGGCAATCTGCCGCCGGTAGTGCGCGGCGATTTCCTCGAGGATGTGCTCGACCGCCTCGCGGCTGCGCTCCGGCAGCTCCAGCCGCGCGCGCCGCAGCTGCAGGATGTTCAGGCCGATGCGCGCCTCATTGAGCATGTCCACCGAAGCGATGTCACTGCCCTCGGGCGTCGCCGCCAGGCGCGGGGCGAGCAGGCCCAGCAGGTCGAGCATGCGCGCGGCGAAGCGCTGGCGGTCCTGCTGGCCACGTCCTTCGGCGGCTTCGGCCAGCGTGGTCCAGCCTTGCCGCACCAGCCGGCGCGCGGTCCACTCGGCACCCACCGAACGGAACAGGCGGGTCATCACAACTGCGAAGCCAATGCCGATGAACATCGCGATGGACGAGTTGAGGAAGCTCTGGATGTTGGCGCTGTAGGTGTTCTGCAGGCTCAGCAGCGCGGCCAGGTTCACCGTCAACGGCAGTGCGAACAGCGCGCTCTTGGGGTGGTGCAGCAGCAGCCCCAGCGGCAGGAACGCCACCGCCAGCACCAGTGCCAGCAGGCCGAAGTCATGCACGGCCGGGAACACACCGAACAGGTGCACGCCGGCCACCAGCGAAGCGACGATGGCCCAGACCAGGAACGAGACCATGCTTGGTGCCGGGTCGTCCTGTGCGGCAAAGAACGCGGCCGTTACCGCGGCCATCATCGCGCCGTTGCCGCCGCCTTCCCAACCCAGGCCGATCCACAGCACGCAGTAGCTCATCAGCGCCACGCCGGCACTGAGCGCGGAGAACAGCGCCATGCCGTAGTCGACGTGCTTGTCGGTGGCCACGCGCTCGGTGCGGATGCGGTAGTGCGCGCGGTCCAGCGGTGCGGTGCCGTGGTCGATGGCGTGCTGCAGGGTGCGGCAGTCCTGCCACAGGTCCACCAGCTCCTCCAGGCGCAGTAGCAGGCTGGCCAGCTGCAGGTGCTGCAGGTCGCGGTCTACCTGCGGCTTCAGCGCGCTGATGCGCGCACGCAGGCGTGCGTAGTCGCTGGCACTGGCAGGCGTATCGATCCAGTCGTGGATGTCATCGACCAGCGCCGGCAGGCCCTCGGGCAGCGTCTGCCCCTCGCTGCGCAGCGCGCTCAGGCGGTCGGCAATCGACGACAGCACCGGCAACAGCAGCAGCATGCGTTCGCGCAGCCGCTCCATCGACACTGCCGAACCGGCATGGCGCGGGTCGTCGCGGCGCAGGAACTCGATCAATGCCTCGAACTGCACCAGGTCGGCGGCCAACCGGTTGCGTGGCGCATGCGCGCGGCCACGTTCAAGAATCTGCCGGCACCACTGCGCCGCGTCCTCCATCCAGTTGCCGATACGGGCGCGCAGCATCGGTCGCACCGACGCGGGGAACAGCAGCGAGGCGAACAGCACCGCCACCACCGTGCCGAGGATGATCTCTTCGCTGCGTGCCACCACCGTGTCGAAGATGGTCTCCGGCGAAGTCACCGCAGGGAAACCGATGAAGGCGGTGGTGTAACCGGCCAGCAGGAATGCGTAGCCACGCGGCCCGCGGTTGAGCAGGGCCATGAACAGGCAGCCGGCCAGCCAGATCGACATCGCCGCGCTCAGCACCAGCGGCGTTTCCACCAGCGCCGGCAGCACCAGCAGGGTGGCCAGCCCGGCCACCAGGGTGCCGACGATGCGGTATACGCCCTTGGCCCGGGTCGGGCCCAGCAGCGGCTGGCTGACGATGTACACCGTGCCCATCGCCCAGTACGGGCGCGACAGGTTGCCGGCCATGGCGATGTACAGCGCGGCCACTGCGGCCAGGTAGGTCTTGATCGAGAACAGCCAGGCCTGGCGGTCGGTCAGCGCGTTCATGGCTTACTTCGCCGAGGCCTGTGCGGTGGACGGCGCAGCGGGGGCAACCGTTGCCTGCCAGCCGCCACCCAGCACCAGGAACAGATGGATCTGGTCGCGCGAGACCTGCGCTTCGGCGGCGGCCAGGGTGGCGTCGCTGGTGGCCAGGCTGCGGTCGGCATCCAGGCTGGACAGGTACGGCGTGCGGCCACCCTGGTACAGCCGGCGGTTCTGTTCGGCGGCCAGTGCGGCCTGCTCCTGTGCGGTACGCAGCGACTGCAGGCGGCGCAGGTCCTGCGCATAGAGGTCCAGCGCAGTCTGGGTCTCGCGCAGCGCCTGCAGCACGGTGTGATCGAACTCGGCCAAGGCGGCGTCGGCACCGGCTTCGGCGGCGTGGATGCGCGCGTGCGTGCCCGACGACGGCAACGTCCACGAGATCAGCGGGCCGATCGACCATTGCTGGGTCATCGGCGTGCCGAAGTCTTCCAGCAGACCGGCGGCGCCGACCGAGGCACCCAGACGGATGTCCGGATACAGCTCGGCGGTGGCCACGCCAATGCGCGCGGTGGCCGAGGCCAGCTTGCGTTCGGCCTGGCGCACGTCCGGGCGGCGCTGCAGCAGTGCACGGCCATCACCGACCGGCAGCGGCTGCGCCAGGCCGGGGGCGTGTGCACAGTCGATCACGCCGGCCGGCAGCTGGCCCGGGGTCTGCCCGAGCAGGGCGGCCAGCGAATAGGCGGCCGCCGAACGCTGCGCGCGCAGCGGCGGCAGTGCCGCTTCCAGCAGTGCCACCTGGGCATTGGCGCGGGCCAGTTCCGGCGGCGTGCCGCGGCCCGCGGCGATCAGGCGCTCGGTAACGGTGCGGCTGCGCTGCTGCAGCTGCAGCGAATGCTCGGCCACGTGCAGTTCGTGGTTGGCGTGGCAGATTTCCAGGTAGCTGTCGGCCACCTGCGCGACCACGCTGACCTGGGCCAGATCGCGTGCCGCCGCCACCGACTGCTCGTCGGCACGCGCCGCTTCGGCGCCGCGCTTGAGCTTGCCGAACAGGTCGAACTGGTAGCTGACCGCGAACTTGCCATCGGCCAGGTTGATCACCGGCAGCTCGTGCTCCTGCAGGAACGATTCGGCCGACAGCTGCGCGCGGCTGACGCCGGCCTCGGCCTCGTACTCGAAGCCGCCGGCGTCCAGCGCCTGTTCGTACACGGCGGCGGCGCGACGCAGGTGCGCATCGGCGGCCTTCAGTTCCACGTTGTCACGCAGCGCCTGGGTGATCAGCCCGTCGAGCACCGGGTCGTTGTACAGCGACCACCAGCGGTCGGGCAGCGCCTGGTTGGCGGCCACCTGCGGGTTCTGCGTATCGATGAAGGCCGCATTGGCCTCCGGGCGCTTGAACGCCGAGCCTTCCGGCAGCGCGTAGTCCGGGCCGACGGTCCTGCACGCGGCCAGGCTGGCCAGCGCGATGATCAGGCCGAGACGGGGCAGGGTGGCGTTCACAGGCCCGCCTGTGTCGGTGCGGTGCCGACCTTGCCTGCATGCTTCGTGCTGTTGGTCTGTACGGTCACCGTGGCGGTACGGCCGGCAATCAGCTCAACGCCCTTTGGCACTTCGTCGATGGCGATGCGCACCGGAATGCGCTGCGCCAGCCGCACCCAGTCGAAGGCCGGGGTCACGTTCGGCAGCAGGGTGCTGCCGTTGCTGCGGTAGCGGTCCTCGATGCCAGCGGCGATGCTCTCGACATGGCCGCGCAGCGGCGCCGATTCGCCCATCAGGCGGATGTCCACGCGCTGCCCCGCGGCCACGCCGCGCAGGCGGGTTTCCTCGAAGTAGCCGTCGATGCGGAACGAGCCGGTGTCCAGCAGCGCCAGCACCGGCTTGCCGGCCACCACGTAGTCGCCCACGCGCATGGTGCGGTCGTTGACCCGGCCATCGGCCGGTGCGCGCACCTCGGTGCGGCCCAGGTTGAGCTCGGCCAGGTCGACCGCCGCCTGTGCGGTGCCCAGCGCAGCCTGTGCAGCCTGCAGCTTGGCGCGACGCACTTCGGCGTCCTCGGCGGCGACCAGATCCTGCAGGCTGCGGTCACGGCCGATTTCGCGGCGCAGCTGCGCCACCGAGGCCTGGCGCTCGGCCAGGCTGGCCTTGGCCTGTTCCAGCGCGATGCGGTAGCGCGCGCGGTCGATCACGAACAGCACGTCGCCCTTCTTCACCGCCTGGTTGTCGGCCACGTTCACCGTTTCCACCAGCCCGGACACGTCCGGTGCCACCTGCACCACGTCGGCACCGACATGGGCGTCGCGGGTCCACGGCTCATCCATGTAATAGACCCACAGCTGGCGCAGCACCAGCAGGGCGACGATCACGGCTGCGCTGGTCAGCAGTATGGGCAGGGTCTTCTTCACGATCTTGTTCACGATTGCATCCAACGCAGGAGGTGGAACAGCAGGCCAAGCACGATCCCGTACAGCGCCAGGTTGAACAGCGCCGGGTGCCATACATGGCGATAGGCGCCGACACGCTGCAGCAGCGCGTGCAGGCCGCTGTTGACCAAGTAGGCCAACAACATCAACCCGAGCAGGGTCGGGACGAACACTCCATGGAGACTGAATTCACCGGGCATCGGAAGGGGCGGGGGCGAGGTGGGGGAGGGGAGGGACAACAGAACAACGGCAACGGGCAAAAGCCGCTGGCGTATGCACGGCAGCGGCGGTGTTCGGGGGCAGCGCTCTTACGTGATGCGGTCGGCGGCCTCGGCCAGCAGGCGCCAGGCCTTCAGCACGGCGTGCAGTTCATCCATGGAAAGCTCGCCGAACACGTCCTGGCGCAGGCCGATCAGCTGGTCTTCCAGCTCGCTGACCAGCGCCTGCCCGGCGTCGGTCAGCCACAACAGGTTGGCGCGGCGGTCGCTGGCATCGCTTTCGCGGCGGACCAGGTCGCTGGCGCACAGCTTGTCCAGCAGGCGCACCAGGGAGGGCCCTTCCATGCCCAGCTGCTGGGCCAGTGCCACCTGGCGGATGCCACCGCCGGAGCGTCCGATCATCAGCAGGGGCATGGTGCAGGCGGTGGAGATGCCGTAGCTGCCGAGCCGACTGTCGGCCAGGCGCTGCCACTGCCGCCCTGCGTACAGCAGGCCGGAGCTGAGCTGCATCTGCAGCACGGTGCGCTCGTCGAGGGGTCGGTCCATAAGATATAGATAGGATACTACTAATTTCATTCCTATCAATGGGTTTTTCTGAATGGGTGGGTGTGTTGAGGAAAGCGTTGCGCCTGTTGGCTATCGGTTGGGGTGGCGGAGGGGGGGACGGGGCAGGGCACGCTGCAAGTACGTCCATGTAAGCTCGATCGGCGCATTCATGCGCCTCACGGCCCCGCCCGGCCCTCCGCCACTCACCCCACATCCCCCGAGCGCGGTGGGTTGGCTCTTAGAAGCAAGAGCAGAAGCAGTGCGGACCAACGGTCCGCACCCACCAGGGCGACGGCGCGCTGCTTCCGAAGCCATGAACCCCAGCTTTTGCCCCCGCTTTCGGGCGGTCCGGCCGCGCTCGCAGGAAACTGTCAGGGATGGGGAAGGGCGGCAGGGCAGGACCGTGAGGCGCATGGATGCGCCGACCGAGCCCCCATGGATGGGTTTACGGCGTGTCCTGCTCTGCCGCCCTTCCCCATCCAAGCCGATACCAATCAAGGCGCCGCCAGACCCCCGATGAACCGTCCCAACAGGACGACCCACCCCCCGGTCGGGTACGATGCTCGCCCCCCGTTCGGGACGCTGTACGCAATGAGCAAGAACAACGAAAAGGCCGCCCCGCAGGGCGACGTGACCCAGGACCAGGCCGAGGATGCCGTGCGCACCCTGCTGCGCTGGGCCGGTGAGGACCCGTCCCGCGAAGGCCTGCTGGATACCCCCCGCCGTGTCGCCGAAGCCTATGGCGACTGGTTCAGCGGTTACCGCGACGACCCGCGCGCCTACATGGAGCGGACCTTCGAGGAAGTGGCCGGCTACGACGAACTGATCGTCCTGCGGGACATCGAGTACGAAAGCCACTGCGAGCACCACATGGCGCCGATCATCGGCCGCGTGCACGTCGGCTACCTGCCGGCCGGCAAGGTGGTGGGCATCAGCAAGCTGGCCCGCGTCGTCGAAGCCTACGCCCGCCGTTTCCAGGTGCAGGAAAAGATGACCGCGCAGATCGCCCAGTGCATCCAGGATGTGCTGCAGCCGATCGGTGTCGGCGTGGTCGTCGAAGGCGCCCACGAATGCATGACCACCCGCGGCATCCACAAGCGCGGCGTCAGCATGGTCACCTCCAAGATGCTGGGCAGCTTCCGCGACGACGCGCGCACCCGCGCCGAGTTCCTGCGCTTCATCGAAGTGGGCGGCAAGCGCTGAGCCGCTTGCCCGCACCGCGCCGGCCCCTGGCGGCCGGCATGCCCACGGCTGCCCCCGCGGCAGCCGTGCATGGCGGCTCGTCCCTGTCAGCCCTACAGACTTCTTTCGCTGCATGAAGCATCGCGAACGCATTGCCCGTTACCGCCACCTGCGCGAACAGCCCCAGTGGAAGCTGCTTGCCGCCGACCACGCCCCGGAAATCATCGGCCTGTTGCAGGGCCTGCTGATGGACGGCGAGCGCACGTTGCCTTCGTCGGTGCTCAACGAGCGCCTGCAGCGCGCGCTGGACCAGCTGGCCGGCGATGAACTCTCGCGCGAGCTGCCGCGTACCGCGCAGGCCTACATCGCGCACTGGCTGGCCCAGGGCTGGCTGGAACGCCGTTTGCCCGAAGGCGCCGACCAGGAGCAGTACGAGCTGTCCACCGCCGCACTGCAGGCGATCCGCTTCGCCGACGGCCTCGAGCAGGCCCGCGTAGCCGCCACCGAAAGCCGCCTGGCGCTGGTCATTGAGCAGCTCTCGGCGCTGGCTGCGCAGACCGAAGCCGATCCTGATGCGCGCCTGTCCGCGCTGCACGACGAGCGCGACCGCATCGATGCCGAAATCGCCCGGGTCGGCACTGGCCGCGTGGTTGCGCTGGACGGCAAGCGCGCGCTGGAACGCACCCGCCAGATCATCGGCCTGGCCGACGAGCTGACCGAGGACTTCCGCCGTGTGCGCGATGACTTCGAGCAGCTCAATCGCGATTTCCGCGAACGCATCATCGACGACGAGGGCGAGCGCGGCGACGTGTTGTCGCAGCTGTTCGAAGGCGTGGATGTCATCGGCGAAAGTGACGCCGGGCGCAGTTTCCAGGCGTTCTGGCGCCTGCTCAACGACGCCGAGCAGAGTGCCCAGCTCGATGCCGCGCTGGAAGCGGTGCTGGCGCGTGGCTTTGCGCGCCGCCTGGACCGCAACGAACGCAACTTCCTGCGCAGCTTCACCAGCACCATGCTCGAACGCGGTGGCCAGGTGCACGACGTGCTGCAGAACTTCGCGCGCAGCCTGCGCGGCTTCGTGCAGAGCCGTGGCTACCTGGAACAGCGTCGCCTCAACCAGCTGCTGAAGCAGGCGCAGTCCGAAGCACTGGCTCTGCGCGACGAATTCCCCGCACAGCGTGGCATCGGCCGTGACCTGCAGTTGACCACCAGCCGCCTGCGCTCGTGGTCGCAGTGGAGGCTGCACGATCCGCGCAGTGCCCAGGTCGATGGCAATGTCGAGTACAACGACGCCGCGGCCATCAGCCTGGAAAGCGTCGGTGATCTGGTCGCTTCGTCCGAAATCGATTTCCGTACCCTGCGCCGCGACCTGCACGACCTGCTCGATGCACAGCCGCGGCTCAGCATCGCCCAGGCCCTGTCGCAGCGCGAAGCGCCGCAGGGCCTCGGCAGCGTCATCGGCTACCTGTCGCTGGGCACGCGCTTCGGCAACGTGGTTGCCGGCGAGCAGGAGCTTGCGCAATGGCGTGGTGGCGACGGCCAGATCCGTCGCGCCCGCATCCCGCTGGTTTGGTTCACTCAGGAGAGACGCCATGAGCTGGCATGAAGATCCCATCGACGCACCGCAGGCCGACGTGGCGGAAGACGCCTACGAGGCCGAGCTGGTGGCGGCCGTGGCGCAGCCCCGCCGTGGCAACGACGTGTATTACCTCGGCGATACCGGGCGCCTGCCGCTGGATGCGCGCCGCGCGCTGTGCCAGCTGCTGATCGGCCCCAGCATCGACCAGCTGCGCCACGCCAAACTGTGGCCGGCGCTGATCCGCAGCGAGGCGGCCATCCGCTCGTCGCTGGCGGACCTGTTCCTGGAACTGGTGCTCGATCGTGACAGCGGCGTGGCGTTCACCCGCCAGGCCGATACCGAAGACGTTGATGCGCCGGTGCTGCTGCGCACCTCGCCGCTGACCTTCATCGACTCGGTGCTGCTGCTGTACCTGCGCCAGCAGCTGGCCGAGGCCGATGCGCGCGGCAACCGCGCGGTGGTCGCCGACGCCGAGATGGCCGAAGCGCTGGCCATCTACGAGAAGAACCTGTCCACCGACCGCGCCGGCTTCAACCGCCGCGTCGCCTCGGCAGTGCAGAAGATGAAGGACAACCACATCCTGACCCGCCTCAGCGGCCAGGAAGACCGCCACGAAGTCTCGCCGGCACTGAAGCTGCTGTTCTCCGCCGAAGACGTGTCCCAGCTTTCGGCGGTCTACCGCCAGCTGCGCGAAACCCCGGCCGCCGAGGCCTGAGAGACCCGACCATCGCATGGCTATCTCCAAGCACACCCCCGCCCTGTTCAACGAAGGCCTGCCGGACCCGCGCCTGCAGCAGTTCCGCATGCGCCGTCTGCAGGTGCACAACTGGGGCACCTTCAACGGCCTGACCGAAGTGCCGATCGCCGAGCGCGGCTTCCTGTTCGTCGGCCGTTCCGGCTCGGGCAAGTCGACCCTGCTCGATGCCATGTCCGCGCTGCTGACGCCGCCGGCCATCGTCGACTTCAACGCCGCCGCGCGCGAAGCAGAGCGCAGTGGCCGCGACCGCAACCTGGTGTCCTACGTGCGTGGCGCGTGGGCCGACCAGCAGGACAGCGGCACCGGCGAAATCGCCACCCAGTACCTGCGCAAGGGTGCCACCTGGACCGCGCTGGTGCTGGAATACCGCGCCGGCGATGGCCGCGTGGTCAGCCTCGTGCGTCTGCTGTGGATCTCCGGCAACGGCACCTCGGCCGGCGATGTGCGCAAGCACTACATGATCGCCGAGCGCCCGTTCGACATCGCCAAGGATCTTGGGGGTTTCGACCTGGACCTGCGCAAGCTCAAGCAGAAGCTGTCCGACCTGCACCACTTCGACACCTTCTCCGGCTACGCCGAGCGCTTCCGCGACCTGCTCGGCATCGACAATGAGATGGCGCTGCGCCTGCTGCACAAGACGCAGTCGGCGAAGAACCTGGGCGACCTCAATGTCTTCCTGCGCGACTTCATGCTCGACACGCCGAAGACCTTCGACGCGGCCGAGCGCCTGGTCAGCGATTTCGCCGAGCTCGATGGCGCGCACCAGGCGGTGGTCACCGCGCGCCGCCAGGTGGAAACCCTGCTGCCGGCACGCGCCTACTACAACGATCTGAAGGAAATGCACCGCCAGCGTGGCGACGACGAAGCGCTGAAGCTCGGCGTCGACAGCTTCCGCGAAAGCCGCCGCCAGGCGCTGATCGAAGCACGCCTGCGCGAGATGGACGTGCGTGACCGTGGCCTGCTGGGCGAGGAAGCCCAGCGCCGTGCCGCACTCGACAACCACACCGAGCGCCTGGCCGAGCTGGAACTGCAGCGCCGCCAACAGGGCGGTGAGCGCATCGAGGAACTGGAACGCGAACAGGGCCGTGCCGAAGCCGAGCGCGACCGCCGCCAGGCCAAGCGCGAGCAGGCACGCCAGGCCGCGCAGCAGCTGCAGACGGAACTGCCGGATGACGCCCACGGCTTCGCCGAGCTGGTCGAGCGTGCGCAGAACGAGCTGCAGGACCGCCAGCGTGCATCTTCGGCGCTGGACGACGCGATCAGCGATCGCCTGGGTGGCAAGCGCGATGACGAGCGCCGCTTCGGTGAAGTCCGTGCGGAACTCGAAGCGATGCAGCGCACGCCGTCCAACATCCCGGCGCCGATGCAGAAGCTGCGCGCGCGCCTGGCTGAGGAAACCGGTATCGCCGAGGCGGCGCTGCCGTTCGTCGGCGAGCTGATCCAGGTCCGCTCGGAAGAGCAGGGCTGGCAGGGGGCCATCGAGCGCGTGCTGGGCGGTTTCGCGCTGTCGCTGCTGGTCGATGACAAGCATTACAACGACGTGGCCGAGTGGGTGAACCGTACCCACCTGGGCATGCGCTTCACCTATTACCGCGTGCGCCGCAACGACGATGCGTTCGCCCGCGAGCCGTCGGCGAAGTCGCTGCTGCACAAGCTGGAACTGCGCGAGCATGTGTTCGAAAGCTGGCTGCGGCGCGAACTCGGCAAGCGCTTCGACTACGAATGCGTCGATGCCAAGCAGCTGCGCAACGTCGACCGCGGTATCACCCGCGAAGGCCAGGTCAAGCATCCGGGCGACCGTTTCGAGAAGGACGACCGCAGCGCTGTTGGCGATCGCCGTCGCTGGATCCTCGGCTTCAACAACCACGACAAGGTGGGCGCTTTCGAGCGCGAAGCGCAGGAACTGGCCAAGCGCATCGCCAGCTGCGAGACCGACATCGCGCGCCTGCGCGGCCAGCGTGACCGCGACAACGAACGCCGCCTGGCCTGCCACGAGCTGGTCAGCATCAGCTGGAACGAGATCGACATCGCCGCGCCGCAGCAGCGCCTGAGCGATATCGAAGCGACTCTGCGCGATCTGCGCGAAGGCAACGCCGACCTGGCCAAGCTGGCCAAGCAGATCGACGCGGTGCGCGCCGACATCGAACAGTCGCGCCGCACCTATGAAGACGTCCGCGTCGAGCGTGGCCAGCTGGTCAAGGAACGTGATCGCCTCGACCGCGCACGCCAGCAGAGCCGTGCGCTGGTGCTGCCGAGCCTGGCCCAGAAGCAGGAAGCCGGCCTTGCCGAGCGCCTGCAGGAACAGGGCCCGCTCAGCCTGGAAACGCTGGAAGCGCACATGCGCCAAGTCAGCAACGCGCTGAACGAGCAGCTGTCCTCCTCGCAGCAGGACCTCAACCGCATCGAGAACCAGCTGATCGGCTGCTTCCGCCGCTTCATCCAGCAGTGGCCGGAGGAATCGGGCGACTTCACCGTGTCGGTGGCGTCGGCCGAGGACTTCCTCGCCCGCCTCGAACGCCTGGAGCGCGATGGCCTGCCGCAGCACGAAGAGCGCTTCTTCGACCTGCTGCAGAACCAGAGCAAGAACAACCTGCTGGCGCTGCAGCGCCATAGTGCCGAAGCCCGCAAGTCGATCGGCCAGCGCCTGGACGAAGTGAACGCCAGCCTGGAACAGGTGCCGTTCAACCGTGGCACGTTGCTGACCATCGAACTGAGCGACCGCCGTCTGCCGGAAGTGGGCGAGTTCCACCTGCAGCTGCGCGAGGTGCTGTCGCAGCAGCAGACCGAGCAGCGCGAGCTGGCCGAGTCGCAGTTCACCGTACTGCGCCAGCTGGTCAACCGCCTCGGCTCGCAGGAAGGCGAGGACAAGCGCTGGCGTGAGCTGGTGCTGGACGTGCGCATGCACGTGGAGTTCATCGGCGTCGAGCTGGATGCGGAAACGCGCCAGCAGGTCGAGATCTACCGCAGCGGCGCCGGCAAGTCCGGCGGCCAGCGCCAGAAGCTGGCCACCACCTGCCTCGCCGCCGCGCTGCGCTACCAGTTGGGTGGTGCCGACAGCCAGCTGCCCAGCTATGCCGCCGTCGTGCTCGACGAAGCCTTCGACAAGGCCGACAACGAGTTCACTGCGCTGGCAATGAACATCTTCGACAACTTCGGCTTCCAGATGGTCGTCGCCACACCGCTGAAGTCGGTGATGACGCTGGAACCGTTCATCGGTGGTGCTTGCTTCGTCGAAATCAGCGGCCGCCACGATTCGGGCGTCCTGCTCATCGAGTACGACGAAGAAGGCAAGCGCCTGAAGCTGCCCGAGCGCAGCCGGCAGCAGGCCAACGAACCGGAAGAAGCCGAGGCCTGACTGCCTCGGCCGGCACTCTCCTGTAGAGCCGAGCCATGCTCGGCTGCTCTGCGCGACCGGCAACAGCGGGCCAACCAAGGTTGGCACCTACCAGATCATGTTGCGCCCTTATGCCCCGCGGAACGTATCCCACGCCATCCGTGCGATCAGCACCACCACCAGCCCCACGAACAGCTTGCGGATGAACGGCGTGCCGCCCTTCAGCGCCAGGCGCGTGCCCACCACCGAACCGATGATGTTGGCTGCTGCCATCGGCAGCGCGAACAGCCACAGGATGTTGCCGGTCGGCACGAAGAACGAGATCGCTGCAACATTCGTCGCCAGGTTCACCACCTTCGATGCCGCTGAAGCGCGCAGGAAATCCAGACCGAAGAAGCGCACGAACAGGAAGATCAGGAAGCTGCCGGTGCCCGGCCCGAAGAAGCCGTCGTAGAAGCCGATCGCCGCACCGATCGCCAGCGCGATCGCCAGCTCGCGCCGGCCGATCTCCTGTGGCCGGTGCAGCGCGCCGAAATCCTTCTTCCACAGGGTGTAGGCCAGCATCGCGACCAGCAGGACCAGCACCAGCGGCCGCACCGCATCCTTCGGCAGCAGGCTCACCGCGGTGGCGCCGGCGAAGGAGAAGATGAAGGCCGTGCCGGCCGCGAACAATACCGGCTTCCACGGGAAGCGCACATTGCGCGCATATCGCCAGGCGGCAGCGCCGGTGCCGAACATCGAGCTGAACTTGTTGGTACCGAACAGCATCGCAGGCGTCTGCTGCGGCAGCACCGTGAACAGACCGGGTAGCTGCACCAGCCCACCGCCACCGACGGCGGCATCGACCAGGCCGGCGATGAAGGCGATCACCACCAGCCACCACAACTCAGGGGGAACCAGTTCCAGCACGGCGATCAATCAAAGTGGGGGCGCGACAGCATACGCCTGTCCTGCATCGGCTGACCCACGCCCCGCGTGGATCAATCCGCACAAGCCGGCGACAATGCGCGCATGAGCCGAAACCCTGCCGATCCCTGTCCCTGCGGCCTGCCCGCCGAATACGCCGCCTGCTGTGGTCGTTTCCATGCCGGCGAAGCCGCCCCAGATGCCGAACGCCTGATGCGCTCGCGCTACAGCGCATACGTGCGGGGCCTGGCCGACTACCTGCGCCAGAGCTGGCACCCGGAGACCCGTCCTGCCGAGCTGTCACTCGACGATGCGCCGGGCCAGCGTACGCACTGGCTGGGCCTGACCGTGCACGAACACACGGTCACCGGTGCCGACAGCGCCGAAGTGCGTTTCACCGCACGCTACCGGGTGGGCGGCGGCAGTGCGGTGAAGATGACCGAGCACAGCCGCTTCCTGCGCATCGACGGCCGTTGGTACTACCTCGACGCGGTCTGAGCCTCAGCCGCCGCGTACCGCCAGCACGCGCTGGCCGCCGTGCGCGCGGACCTGGTTGCGGCCCTCGTCCTTGGCCACGTACAGCGCCTGGTCGGCGGCCTTGATCACCGCCACCGGGCGGGGGTCCACGCGGCTGTCGGCCAGCCCGATGCTGACCGTCACCTGCACTACCTGGCCGCTGCCGCCGCGCCCGCGCTGCTGGCGACCGGTCTCGTCGTCGCGGCTGCGCGTACCGCGGTCGCGCAACTGCATGCGGGTGTCCTCGATGCTCTGGCGCAGCGCTTCCACCGCGTCCACGCAGGCCGCCGCCGGCCGGTCGAGGAAAACGACCGCGAACTCCTCGCCGCCGTAGCGGAACGCGCGGCCTCCGTCGCCAACCCGCGCGAGCCGCGAGGCCACCAGTCGCAGTACATCGTCGCCGGTATCGTGGCCGTGGGTGTCGTTGAACGATTTGAAGTGGTCCACATCCACCATCGCGATGCTGTAGGTGCCCCGCGCCCGCTGCAGGGTCTCGTTGAACGCGCGCCGTCCCGGCAGGCCGGTCAGTTCATCGCGGAACGCCATGTGGAATGACTCCTGCAGCATCGCGCCCAGCATCAGCAGCAGCGCGGCACTGCTCAGCGCCGGCAGCAGCACCGGCTTCAGGAACACCCGCGGCAGCATCCACCACAGGCACAGCAGCGCCAGCAGCATCGCCGTGTGCAGCGGGCGAGGGCGCTGCCAGGCCAGCCAGCCCAGGGCCGTGGTGGCGGTCAAGAACAGCAGGGCCGGCAGCTGTGCCAGCGCATTCCAGTCGCTCGGAATCCAGGCGAAGTGCCGGTTCGACAGCAGGTCATGCATGCCCTGCGGCTGCTGCGCGGCCAGCAGGGCGAAGATCGCCAGCAGGGTGCCGCTACCGATCCCGCGCAGCAGCAGGTCCTGGCGCCGCCGGCCACGCTCGGGCCACAGCGCATGCAAGGTAAACAGCAGCGGCAGCCAGGCGGATACCGCATGGAAGCGCAGCGGCGTCAGCGGGCTGATGTAGCCCAGCCGCAGGTAGTGGGCGAGGTCGGGGTGCAGCACCGTGAACACGGCCGCCACCAGCAACAGCATGCACAAGGTGCGCACCTGGTTGTACATCAGCGCCAGCCCCGCACCCAAGCAGGCCAGCAACCAAGGCAGCACGCGCTGGCCGGCTCGGCCGACATCCTCGTCGCCCAGGGTAGCCCACAGCACCAGTGCGACCAGCAGGGCGGGCAGCACGAACAGGTAATGCGCAGGCTGGCGGAGCGGATGATCGGACAAGCGGTAATTCCAGCGCGGTCACTACACGGTCGCAGCACTGCCGTTAGCGGCGTTGGCGCAGGGTTCTTGAATGGGCGCGATGTGAATGCGCTGCCGCCATGCGATGACATCGCGCTCACCCGCGGCAGACGAAGCTGGTGCCCATGGACAGCGCAACCCTCGCCGTCGCTGCCCCGCAGCGTGAACTCGCCAGCCACTTCGCCCATGTGCGTGGACGCAGCCAGCAACTGGCGGCACCGCTCAGCGCCGAAGACGCGATGCTGCAGAGCATGGACGATGCCAGCCCGGCCAAATGGCACCTGGCCCACACCACCTGGTTCTTCGAGCGCTTCGTGCTGGCCAGCGTACGCGGCCACCAGCCGTGGGATCCGGCCTGGGACTTTCTCTTCAACAGTTACTACAAGAGCCTCGGCCCGGCCCATGCCCGCCCACGCCGTGGCCTGCTGTCGCGGCCCTCGCTGCAGCAGGTGCGCGACTATCGCCGGCACGTCGATGAGCAGCTGCTGGCGCGCCTGGCCGACGGCGATCTCGGTGAAGAGGCGCTGCAGCACCTGCAGCTGGGCCTGCAGCACGAACAGCAGCACCAGGAACTGCTGCTGACCGACATCAAGCACGCCCTGTGGTGCAACCCGCTGCAGCCGCCCTATCGCGAAGACCTCGCGGCGGTCACCAGCGTGCACAGCGCACAGGGATGGGTTGCGCGGGAAGAACGCATCGTCAGCGTCGGTGCAGCGCGTTGGCCGCAGCACGCGCCCTTCGCCTACGACAACGAATCACCACCGCACCGCGTGCTGCTGCCTGCACACGCCATCGCCGAGCGCCCGCTCAGCAACGGCGAGTACCGTGCCTTCGTCGATGCCGGCGGCTACCGTGATCCGCGCTGGTGGCTCAGCGAAGGCTGGGCCCTGTGCGAGGCCGAAGGCTGGCAGCACCCACTGTACTGGCACGACGACCTGCAGCACGAGTACACCCTCGGCGGCTGGCGCGCGCTCGATCCACATGCGCCGGTCTGCCACCTCAGCTATTACGAAGCCGACGCCTGCGCGCGTTGGCATGAGGCACGGCTGCCGACCGAATTCGAATGGGAGGCGGCCGCCGCCACGCAGCCGCCCAGCGGGCACTTCGCCGATGACGACGGGCTGCATCCGCATGCAGGGCAGGGCACGGGCCTGCGCCAGCTGTTCGGCGATGTCTGGGAATGGACCTCCAGCGCCTATGGCGCTTACCCCGGCTTCCAGCCCTTCGGCGGCAACCTGGGCGAGTACAACGGCAAATTCATGTGTGGCCAGTGGGTGTTGCGCGGCGGCAGCTGCGCCACCCCGCGTGGCCACGTCCGCAGCAGTTACCGCAACTTCTTTAATCCACCGGCGCGCTGGCAGTTCTCCGGCGTGCGCCTGGCGAGGGATCTTCCATGAGTACCGTGCAGGACGCGCTGCAGGCGCTGACCGACCTCACTCCCGGCCGCCAGCAGATCATGGCCGACGCCGTGGCCGGCCTTTCGTGCGCCACACGCCAGCTGCCGTCCAAGTATTTCTACGACGCGCGCGGGTCGCGCCTGTTCGAGCAGATCACCCACACCCGCGAGTACTACCCCACGCGCACCGAGCTGGCCCTGCTCGACCAGGTGCTGCCGGAGATCGCCAGCGCCGTCGGCGCCCATGCCCACGTGGTCGAACTGGGCAGTGGCAGTGGTCGCAAGACCGCCCTGCTGCTGGCTGCCCTGCACGATCCGGTGGCCTACACCCCCATCGAAATCTCGCGCGCCGCGCTGCTGTCCAGCATCGACCACCTGGCCCCGGCGCTGCCGCAGGTGGAGATGCTGCCGGTCTGCGCCGACTTCACCCGCCCGGTGCAGGTCCCCGAACCGGAACGCCAGGCCGCGCGGCGCCTGTTGTTCTTCCCCGGTTCCACGCTGGGCAACTTCGCCGGCGAAGAGGCCATCGCCCTGCTGCGCGCGATGCGCCAGACCATGGGCGATGACGGCCTGGCGCTGGTCGGCATCGACCTGCACAAGGACCCGGCGCTGATCGAGGCCGCCTACAACGATGCCGATGGCATCACCGCAGCGTTCACCCTCAATCTGCTGGCCCGCCTCAACCGCGAGGTCGGCAGTGATTTTGATCTTGATGGCTTCCGCCACCAGGCCCGCTACAGCACCGCGCGCCTGCGCATCGAAACCGACCTGGTCAGCCAGCGCGAACAGGACGTGCACCTGGACGGTCAGACCTTCCACTTCCAGGCCGGCGAACCGATCCGGGTCGAGTACAGCCACAAGTACACCGATGACAGCTTCAACCACTTGGTGCAGCAGGCCGGGCTGGAAACCATCGCCCACTGGAATGCGTCCGATCCGGCGTACGGCCTGCGCCTGCTGCGCGCCTCGGCTCCGCATCGGTAGCGCCGGGCCGTGGCTGGCGGATGCCAGGCCGTCTGCCCGCGCTAACATGGCCCCAGCACCGGCAACACAGAGGACGCCATGCCCTTGATGACCACGCTCGGCCTGGCCGCCGCGCTGGCCGCGCCGTTGACGGCGCAACCGACACCTGCCGCTGATCCGGCCTTTGCCCGCTGCATGACGCAGCTGCAGGCAACGGCCGCCAGGCAGGGCATTGCCGCGGATCGCTTCGCTGCCATCAGCGCCGGCCTGCAGCCCGACCCCAGCGTGCTGCCGCTGCTGGATGCGCAGCCGGAATTCACCACGCCGATCTGGGATTACCTGGCCGCGCTGGTTGATCGCCCGCGGGTGGACGATGGCCGCGCCATGCTGCAGCAGCATCGCGATCTGTTGCAGCGGGTATCGGCGCAGTACGGAGTCGATCCGGCAACGATCGTCGCCGTATGGGGTGTGGAAAGCGATTATGGCCGCGTGTTCGGCAAGCGTCCGCTGCTGCAGTCGCTGGCCACGCTGTCCTGTGCCGGCCGTCGCCAGCCCTTCTTCCGTGGCGAACTGCTGGCGCTCATCAAGCTGATCGAGCAGGGCGACCTGCAGGCGCAGGGACTCACCGGCTCCTGGGCCGGTGCCTTCGGCCACACCCAGTTCATGCCCAGCACCTATGCGCGCATCGCCGTCGACGGTGATGGCGATGGCCGCCGCGATCTGGTGGCCAGCATTCCCGACGCACTGGCCTCCACCGCCAACTATCTCAAGCGCGCCGGTTGGCGCAGCGGCGAACCGTGGGGCATGGAAGTGCGTATTCCCGAGGGTTTCAGGACGGCGCAGGCCGGGCGCACCCAGCGTCGCGCGCTGGCCGACTGGCGCGCACTGGGCATCACCGGCCTGGATGGCAGCGCCCTCGCACCGCAGGGCCTGCCGGCCGACGCCCGCGCGGCCCTGCTGCTGCCCGCCGGCAACAAAGGCCCGGCGCTGCTGGTGTTCCGCAACTACGATGCGATCTACAGCTACAACGCCGCCGAGAGCTACGCGCTGGCCATCGCCACCCTGGCCGACCGTCTGCGTGGCGGCAACGGCCTGGCGACCGCCTGGCCCACCGATGATCCCGGCCTCGGCCGCGACGAGCGCCGCCAGCTGCAGACCCTGCTGCTGGCCCGTGGCCACGATATCGGCAGCGCCGATGGCATGATCGGCAACGCCAGCCGGCGCGCGATCCAGGTCGAGCAGCGCCGCCTGGGCTGGGCCGAGGCCGATGGCCGCCCCGGCCAGCGCATCCTGCGTGCGCTGCAGGCCGAACCGCGCACGCCGGCCACGCCCACCCGTTTCAGTCTTCCCGCCAACTACAGTGCCGCGCAGTCGCCGGCCTTACGGAGTCGATCCACCGTGCAACAGATCCAGGGTGTCAGCAGCGGCCAGTTCCAGGGACTCGATGCCTGGCTGGTGGAAACCCCCGAGGCCACCGCCGCCATCAGCGTGTTCGGCGGCCAGCTGCTGTCCTACGTGCCCAAGGGCCAGCCCGACGTGATGTGGCTGTCGCCCAAGCGGGCCGAGCTGCCTACGCCCATCCGTGGCGGCAGTCCGGTGTGCTGGCCTTACTTCGGCCGCCAGGGCCAGGGCAATGACGTGCCGGCGCACGGCTTCGTCCGCACCCTGCCGTGGGAACTGCAGCAGGCACGCCGCCTCGACGACGGCAGCATCGAGCTGACCCTGGCGCCGCCGGCGCTGCAGGATCTCGGCCTGCGCCTGACCATGACCGTGCGCGTCGGCCGCGAGCTGCGCCAGCAGCTGGTCACCGAGAACACCGGCAGCGCACCGGCCACCTTCACCCAGGCCCTGCACAACTACTTCCGCGTGGGCGATGCCACCCGTGTGGAAGTGGACGGCGTGGACGGGGTGACCTACCAGGACAAGTACGAGAACTACGCCCAGACCCGCCGCCAGCAGGGGCCGTGGTCGTTGCGCGACCCGCGCGATCCGGGCCGCAGCGACCGCATCTACAGCCCGGCCGGCGGCCGCTACGTGCTGCGCGATCCGGTGCTCAAGCGCCGTATCGAACTGCGTACCGAAGGCAGCCGTGCGCTGGTGGCCTGGAACCCCGGCGCGGAAGCGGCAGCGAAGATGACCGACGTCGGCGACGGCTGGCGTGACTACGTCTGCCTGGAGGCCGCCAACGCCGGTCCGGATATCGTGACCGTGGCCCCGGGCGGTCGCCACGTGCTGGTGCAGGTGCTGTCCAGCCAGCCCCACCCCTGAGCGGGGTCCGGTTACAGACAAGGAGCGATGCATGCAGGAAGCACAGTGGTTCTACGCCAACAGCAGCCAGCGCGAGGGGCCGGTCGACCTGGCCGGCCTGCGGCAGCTGCAGGCCGAGGGCAGGGTAGGGGCCGCCACCCTGCTCTGGTGCGAGGGCATGCCGAGCTGGCGCCCGCTGGCCGAACTCGAGGCGTCAACCCAGACGGCCGACGTCGCAGCCCCTTCGGTTGTCGTCGACCGTGGGATCGATGACCCCTACCGCGCGCCCGACACGGCGTCGGCGCTGCTGGCCGGCTCCGCGCAGGACAGCCAGCCATTGCA
The DNA here is from genome assembly GCF_030291075.1 of Stenotrophomonas sp. 57. Taxonomy (NCBI): domain Bacteria; kingdom Pseudomonadati; phylum Pseudomonadota; class Gammaproteobacteria; order Lysobacterales; family Lysobacteraceae; genus Stenotrophomonas; species Stenotrophomonas sp. 57. Next base: position 4,382,241 of record NZ_CP127407.1, on the reverse strand, counting down.
AGGCGAGATGGCGCTGTACGCCGCGGTGGTCGGCCGCAACTTCGCCCTGTACCGGCGGCGCTGGCGGCTGGACCAGGGCCTGCCCAGCGCGTCCGGCACCTGGCATTGGCCCGCGTTCCTGTTCGGCCTGCCGTGGATGATGTACCGGCGCATGTACCGGGTGGCGATGCTGTGGATCGCCGTGCTGGTGGTCAGCAGCGTGGCCGAAGCCCTGCTCGACGTGCCGCAGGCCTTCTCGTCCATCTCAAGCCTGGCGCTGGGCGTTACCGCCGGCGTGTTCGCCAATCACTGGTACCTGCGGCACTGCCAGCGCCAGATCGCCCAGGCCCGCGCGCTGAAGGGGAACGACCCGGTCGCGCTCCAACAGGAACTGGCCCGGCGCGGCGACGTCAGCTGGCTGGGCCTGGTGCTCAGCCTTGTTGCAGTGCTGGCATTGCTGGTGGGCCTGGCGTTCCTGCCGACGTCCTATTGAGCCTGCACCCTTGGGCGCAGCACCAGCAGGCACAGCGAGCCGGCCACCAGGCCCCAGAAGGCCGAACCGATGCCGGCCAGTGACACGCCGGAGGCGGTGACGAGGAAGGTGACCAGCGCGGCCTCGCGGTCGCGTTCCACGGCCAGTGCGCTGGCCAGGCTGTTGCCGATGGTGCCGAACAGGGCGATGCCGGCCACGCAGGCGACCAGTTCCTTGGGGAAGGCGGCGAACAGCGCCGCCACCGTTGCGCCGAACAGGCCGATCAGGATGTAGAAGGCGCCGGCGGCCATCGCCGCGGTGTAGCGGCGCGCGGGATCCTCATGGGCATCGCGGCCCATGCAGATCGCCGCAGTGATCGCCGCCAGGTTCAGTGCATAGGCGCCGAAGGGCGCCAACACGGTATTGACCACGCCGATCCAGCCGATCACCGGCGAGATGGGCGCGCTGTAACCAGAGGCGCGCATCACCGCCACCCCTGGGATGTTCTGCGAGGCCATGGTCACCACGAACAGGGGCAGGGCGATGCCGGCCACCGCCCGCCACGACAGTGAGGGCGTGACCCAATGCGGGGTGGCCAGCTGCAGATGCAGGTCCTGCGCATGCAGCAGGCCACGGCTGGCGGCGATGATGATGCCGACCAGCAGGGTGGCGATCACCGCATAGCGCGGGAACAGGCGTCGTCCGGCCAGCCAGGTGGCGAACATCGCCAGGGCGAGAACGACCTGGGTGTTCATCGCCACGAACACATCCAGGCCGAAGCGCAGCAGCACGCCGGCCAGCATGCCTGCCGCCAGCGCCATCGGCACCCGCTGCATCAGCCGGGCGAAGACGCCCGAGAAGCCGGCAATCATGCCCAGCACCGCGGCGAGCAGGAATGCACCCGTGGCCTCGGACAGCGAGGCGCCACCGGCACCCACCACGAGCATTGCCGCACCCGGGGTCGACCAGGCGGTGACCACGGGCACCCGGTAGCGCAGCGAGAGACCAATACAGGTGACGCCCATGCCCAGGCCGAGCGCCCACATCCACGAAGCGATCTGCGCCTGGTCAGCACCCACGGCCTGTGAGGCCTGGAACACGATCACCGCCGAACTGGCGAAGCCCACCAGCACGGTGATGAAGCCGGCCACGATTGCCGGCATCGAAAGATCGCGCCACCACGTGCGCCGCACCTGCATGTTCATTGCTCGCTCTCCACTGTGCATCCCTGCATTGTGCATCCCTGTATTGATAGGGGTTGCGGCGTTGACCGCGCAACGCGCGGGCAACGCCGCAGTGATCTTCGAGCGCACGTCATGCGTGATGTTGCGGTGCTTCTGTCATCAGCATGCAAAAAAGCGCTTGACGAAATCTGCAGGATCTCTAGAATTCGCTCCCTTGCTGCAGCGCATCGCTTCTTCGGAAACGGCACGCGAACAGTGACGCCACCACCGACGAACGAGATGATCGAACGAAGGTGTTGACGGACTCGAAAAGTCCGGCATAATAGGCGGCTCGCAACGACGAAAGGCCCTCGGGCCCAGCGACGAAGCGGCATCGGCAACAACGTCCACTCCGGTGAGACGGCCTTGAAAAAAGGTGTTGACGAAGCGGAAAAGCCGGCTATAATGGGCGGCTCGCTACGAAGGAAACTTCGCAGCACACGGGAACGGCGCTGAGGCCACTTCCCAGGATCTTTGAAAGTATGCGCAGGTATCTTGTGAAGGCGCCTGCAGGAAGGATGATTGTCCATCTTGCAGACGTTTGATCAAGCAACTATTAATTGTTTT
>NZ_CP127407.1:4375000-4377500 GCF_030291075.1 Stenotrophomonas sp. 57 | reverse complement strand
TGGGGGGACCATCCTCCAAGGCTAAATACTACTGACCGACCGATAGTGAACCAGTACCGTGAGGGAAAGGCGAAAAGAACCCCGGAGAGGGGAGTGAAATAGAACCTGAAACCGTGTGCGTACAAGCAGTAGGAGCTCCGCAAGGAGTGACTGCGTACCTTTTGTATAATGGGTCAGCGACTTACTGTTCGTGGCAAGCTTAACCGTATAGGGGAGGCGAAGGGAAACCGAGTCTGATAAGGGCGCATAGTCGCGGGCAGTAGACCCGAAACCGGGTGATCTAGTCATGCCCAGGGTGAAGGTGCGGTAACACGCACTGGAGGCCCGAACCCACTCCCGTTGCAAAGGTAGGGGATGAGGTGTGATTAGGAGTGAAAAGCTAATCGAACCCGGAGATAGCTGGTTCTCCTCGAAAGCTATTTAGGTAGCGCCTCATATGTATCCTCTCGGGGGTAGAGCACTGTTATGGCTAGGGGGTCATCGCGACTTACCAAACCATTGCAAACTCCGAATACCGAGACGGACTGTATGGGAGACACACGGCGGGTGCTAACGTCCGTCGTGAAAAGGGAAACAACCCAGACCCACAGCTAAGGTCCCAAATTTTGTGCTAAGTGGAAAACCATGTGGAAAGGCACAGACAGCCAGGAGGTTGGCTTAGAAGCAGCCACCCTTTAAAGAAAGCGTAATAGCTCACTGGTCGAGTCGGTCTGCGGGGAAGATTTAACGGGGCTAAGCACAGAACCGAAGCTTGGGGTGCATAACTTTGTTATGCGCGGTAGAGGAGCGTTCCGTAAGCCGTTGAAGGTGGATTGAGAAGTCTGCTGGAGGTATCGGAAGTGCGAATGCTGACATGAGTAACGATAATGCGGGTGAAAAACCCGCACGCCGAAAGCCCAAGGTTTCCTTGCGCAACGTTAATCGGCGCAGGGTGAGTCGGCCCCTAAGGCGAGGACGAAAGTCGTAGTCGATGGGAAGCAGGTTAATATTCCTGCACCTCGCGTAAGTGCGATGGAGGGACGGAGAAGGTTAGGTGTACCAGGCGTTGGTTGTCCTGGGGAAAGGCGGTAGGTTTGGATCTTTGGCAAATCCGGGATCCTTCAAGACCGAGCACCGAGACGAGCCTTTATGGCGAAGTCACTGATACCACGCTTCCAGGAAAAGCTCCTAAGCTTCAGCTTACGCAGACCGTACCGTAAACCGACACAGGTGGGTAGGATGAGAATTCTCAGGCGCTTGAGAGAACTCGGGTGAAGGAACTAGGCAACATGGCACCGTAACTTCGGGAGAAGGTGCACCCTTTTTGGTGGCTCATGCGAGCTATAGCTGAAGAGGGTCGCAGTAACCAGGCCGCTGCGACTGTTTATCAAAAACACAGCACTCTGCAAACACGAAAGTGGACGTATAGGGTGTGACGCCTGCCCGGTGCTGGAAGGTTAATTGATGGGGTCAGCCGCAAGGCGAAGCTCTTGATCGAAGCCCCAGTAAACGGCGGCCGTAACTATAACGGTCCTAAGGTAGCGAAATTCCTTGTCGGGTAAGTTCCGACCTGCACGAATGGCGTAACGACAGCGGCGCTGTCTCCACCCGAGACTCAGTGAAATTGAAATCGCTGTGAAGATGCAGCGTTCCCGTGGCAAGACGGAAAGACCCCGTGAACCTTTACTATAGCTTTACACTGAACGTTGAGTTCGTCTGTGTAGGATAGGTGGGAGGCTATGAAACTGTGGCGCTAGCTGCAGCGGAGCCATCCTTGAAATACCACCCTGTCGTGCTTGACGTTCTAACCTGGGCCCATTATCTGGGTCGGGGACCGTGTATGGTGGGTAGTTTGACTGGGGCGGTCTCCTCCTAAAGAGTAACGGAGGAGCTCGAAGGTACGCTCAGCGCGGTCGGACATCGCGCACTGTGTGCAAAGGCATAAGCGTGCTTGACTGCAAGATCGACGGATCAAGCAGGTAGGAAACTAGGACTTAGTGATCCGGTGGTTCTGTATGGAAGGGCCATCGCTCAACGGATAAAAGGTACTCCGGGGATAACAGGCTGATACCGCCCAAGAGTTCATATCGACGGCGGTGTTTGGCACCTCGATGTCGGCTCATCACATCCTGGGGCTGTAGTCGGTCCCAAGGGTATGGCTGTTCGCCATTTAAAGTGGTACGCGAGCTGGGTTCAGAACGTCGTGAGACAGTTCGGTCCCTATCTGCCATGGGCGTTGGAGATTTGAGAGGGGCTGCTCCTAGTACGAGAGGACCGGAGTGGACGAACCTCTGGTGTTCCGGTTGTCACGCCAGTGGCATTGCCGGGTAGCTATGTTCGGAAGCGATAACCGCTGAAAGCATCTAAGCGGGAAGCGCGCCTCAAGATGAGATCTCCCGGGGCACAAGCCCCCTGAAGGAACCATGTAGACTACGTGGTTGATAGGTCAGGTGTGTAAGTACAGCAATGTATTGAGCTAACTGATACTAATGATCCGTGCGGCTTGACCATATAACCTCAA